>JAQUCI010000038.1 GCA_028686295.1 Erysipelotrichaceae bacterium
GTCACATGCAACACAAGGAAATGCTTCAGCAGATGCAGCCAAGACATACCTTTCCTTCATGTTAAGGGGGGATAATGCAAGAGCTCAGCAATACTTAGAGTTATTCTGTACTAAAAGTGAGATATCCTTTAAATATGTACAAGGGTGGATTCCAATCGTGGCAGCTGAGCAATCAGTTAGAAAGAGATCTGAAGAACGTGATTTCTTGTTGCATTTGTTAGGAGTTGTAGATTATCAATAGGAGAGAAAGAAATGATGAAGATAACAGTTTGTATCGGAAGTGCTTGTCATCTTAAGGGTTCACGTGAAATTGTTGAACGATTACAAGCATTGATCATTAAGCAGAATATTGCAGATCATATTGAACTTAAAGGTACTTTTTGCTTAGGTAATTGTGCCAAGGAAGGTGTAAGTATCATGATTGATGATCAATATTTTAACGTAAGCAAAGAGAATATTGAACACTTCTTTAATGAAGAAGTGTTGATCAGATTAAAGGCTCAATAGGTATATCATGGTTAGTTATTTAGATTTTAAGGATTCTATGTGTAAAGATTGTTATAAATGTTTGCGATTTTGTCCGGTCAAGGCGATCAAGATTGTTAATCATCAAGCAAGGATCGTTGAAAGTCGTTGTATACTATGTGGTAAATGTACTGAAGTTTGTCCACAAAATGCAAAACGTGTACATAGTGATAGTGAATTGATCATTGAGATGTTAAAACAAGATGAAATGGTCATTGCTAGTATTGCACCTTCATTTGTCTCAAGTTTTGCGATTGATGATTTTTCGATCATGTATCAAGCCTTGATCAAATTAGGATTTGATCATGCTGAAGAAACTGCTGTTGGGGCAAAAGTAGTAACTGCACAATATAAGAATCTCTTAGCCAAGAATGATTACCAGAATTTTATTACTTCCGCATGTCCTGCAGTAAATGAAATGATCAAAATGTATTATCCTGAAGCATTACCATATCTTGCGCCAGTTGATTCGCCAATGGTAGCTCATGCCAAGATGATAAAAAAAGCTTATCCTATGGCAAAGGTTGTTTTTATTGGTCCATGTATCGCTAAGAAGAAAGAAGGTTTTGAAAGTAAGATCATCGATGGTGTATTAACGTTTGAAGATCTTGAAGAACTTTTTACAAGATATCATATTGATCTAAAAGCCATTTCTTCACTAGTTGTTGAGGACAAAATGTTCAATAAAGCAAAATTCTATCCAATAAGCAGAGGTATCATCAAGTCATTTGATAAATATATTGACGGTTATGAATTTGTGGCTGTTGATGGTATAGACAAGTGTAAAGAAGTACTAAATAACATCGAACAACTATCCGGGATGTTCCTAGAATTAAGTGCTTGTGAATATTCTTGTGTTAATGGACCTTGTAGCTTGATCAAAAAAAGTACAGCAGTTAAAGCAAACGCTGATATTAGACATTATGCAAATCAAGGTACAAGTGGTAATGATATCAGTGATCTGATTGCTCTTGATCAATTAGATTTAAGCTGTGTCCACCAAGCAAGAAAACCAATTGAGTATCAACCTTCACCATCAGAGATCACTTATATCTTAAGTCAAACAGGTAAATTAAAACCTGAAGATGAACTAAACTGTGGCGCCTGTGGTTATGATAGTTGTAAAGAGAAGGCTTGGGCGGTTGCCAATGGATATGCAGCGATTGAGATGTGCATCCCATATATGAGATCAAGAGCGGAATCAATGTCCTATGAGATAATTCAAAACAGTCCAAATGGGATCGTCTTGATCGATAATGATCTAAAGATCATCGAGATAAATCAAAAAGCCAAAGTTTTACTTGGTATTAATGAAGAAAACGTAAAGGATCAAAAGTTATATGATCATTATGATATTGCCGATTTTTTAATGGTTCTTGATCGTAAAGAGAATATCCATCGCGTGAAACGATATATAGAAAAAACAAGGACTTATGTTGAGGTTTCAATCATATATATTGAGAAAGATAATGTGACTTTTGCGATCTTTAAAGACATTACAGAAAAAGAAGATTATGATAAGCGTTTAAAAGAAATGAAATTGAACACTCTACAGACAACAGATGAGGTTATCAAAAAACAGATGCGTGTGGCCCAAGAAATAGCTTCATTGTTGGGTGAGACAACAGCAGAGACGAAGGTAGCTTTAGTAAAACTCAAACAGATGTTGAAAGAGGATGATGAATACAGATGAGCTTATTTCTTGAGACAGGATATACATCGTTAAATAAGAAAGATGAAGAATTGTGTGGAGATAAAGTTGAAACGATCATAAAGGATGATCAGATCACACTAGTCTTAGCTGATGGATTGGGTAGTGGAGTAAAGGCTAATATCTTAGCTACGCTCACTTCGAAGATACTATGTACACTCATTGCTAATCAAGTTAGCATCGATGAATGTATCGAAACCATCATTCAATCATTACCGGTATGTAAAGTAAGAAAGGTTGCGTATTCAACTTTTTCGATCATACATATCAATGATCAAGGGCATGGCTATCTTTTTGAGTTTGATAATCCACAAGCTATCTATATCCATCATGGATCATGCAAAGATTTAAATCGTGAGAGTTTAAACATATTAAATAAAGTTGTCTACAAAAGTGAATTAAATCTTAGTGTTAATGATCATTTGCTGATAATGAGTGATGGTGCCATTCATGCTGGAGTTGGTTCCACTCTAAATTTTGGTTGGCAAAGAGATGATATTAAAAAATATATTGAAAATAGTGATATTGATACAGCAAGCGCAAGAGCGTTAGCATGGTTTGTAGCTAAAGCATGCCATGATCTTTATATGGGGATTCCTGGTGATGATACAACGATCGCGGCAATAAAAGTGAAAAGGATCGAGAAAGTTGATCTATTAGTTGGTCCTCCCGTAGATAAAGATAATGATAACTATTATGTTGCCAGATTTTTAAATAATGATGGTAAAAAGATCGTGTGTGGTGGAACAAGTTCACAGATCGTTGCTCGTTATTTAAATAAAGAAGTTAAGACATTATTTGATTATCCAGATAAAGATGTACCACCGATTGGTCATATCGAAGGTATCGATCTGACCACTGAGGGGGTTTTGACTTTAAAACGTTTGTTAGAGTTATCTAAACGATATCTATCAATTAGTGATCTAAATGATAAGCGTTTCAAAGCAAAAGACGGAGCATCTTTGCTTGCTGATATGTTGTTTGAAAAAGCAACGCATATAACGTTCTATGTTGGTCAAAGTATAAATATCGCACATCAGAATTTACCAATTGATATCAGTATGAAAATTAAATTGGTTGAATCTTTGGCTAATGATCTAAGACAAATGGGGAAAAGGATCGTTGTTAATTACGATTAGGTGAATTAAATGATAAAATTTGATACAAAAGTCCAATATTTAAAATATCAGGTATTAAAAGAAGTAGCTCGTCATGCACACAATGGTGATCTTATGGAACATGTTTTGGATATACCTAAAGATATCGTTAGTGGTGATGTACCTACGATGCGTTGTTGTGTGTACAAAGAAAGAGCCATATTGGCTGAAAGAGTTAAAATGGCCATAAATACTGATAGATCAAAAAATAATGTTATTCAAACGATCGATATTGCTTGTGATGAGTGTCCCGTTGGTGGTTATGAGGTTACGGCTTCGTGTCGTGGTTGTATCGCTCACAGATGTGCTGAAGCATGTCCAAGGCAGGCTATTACATTTGATAGTCAACAGAAGGCTCATATTGATAAAAGTAAATGTGTAGAATGTGGATTATGTGCTAAAGTTTGTCCGTACAATGCCATAGTCAATTACCAAAGACCATGTGAGAAAGCCTGCAAGGTTAATGCGATTACGATGGATGATAATAAAAAAGCAGTTATCAATGATGATAAGTGTATCGCATGTGGGGCGTGTGTTTACCAATGTCCTTTCGGAGCAATAACTGATCGTTCATTCATTCTTGATGTGATCAAATTACTAAAGGAAAGTAATGATAATAATGAATACAAGATATATGCGGTAGTAGCACCTTCGATTGCTAGTCAGTTTAGCTATGTTAGTTTAGGTCAAGTGATCAGTGGTATCAAAAAACTAGGCTTTTATAGTGTCGTTGAAGCTGCATTAGGGGCTGATCTTACTGCTTATTTAGAAGCGCAAGAATTGGCCAGTAAAGGTTTTTTAACCAGTTCATGTTGCCCAGCTTTTGTGGCTTATATCAAAAAAGAATTTCCTAAAATGGTAGAGCATATCTCACATAACTTATCACCAATGGCTGTCTTAGCAAAATATATCAAAGACAATGATCCACAAGCTAAAGTCATCTTTATTGGTCCCTGTACTGCTAAGAAGATGGAGATTAAAGAAGAAACAGTTAGACCTTATGTGGATAGTGTATTAACCTTTGAGGAGCTACAGGCCTTATTTGATAGTAGAGATTTAAAATTAAGTACATTAAAAGAAGATGTTTTAGATAATGCATCTTACTTTGGGCGAATTTTCGCCAGAAGTGGTGGGCTAAGTGATGCAATCAAACAGGCTATGCTTGAACAAAAGATTGACTTTGATCTTAAACCTAAGGTGTGTGATGGTATCGAAGAGTGTAAGACGGCTTTACTTAAAGCCTCACACAATGTTCTAGATGCCAACTTCATCGAAGGCATGGCTTGTATTGATGGTTGTATTGGTGGTGCGGGTTGTTTGACACATGGCGTTAAGAGTAAAGCTGAAGTAGATAAATATGGTAAACTAGCTTATGAAAAAACAATCAATGAAGCTATCAGTGTAATTAAGTAAAATAATAATAAAAAGATCTTAGTTATCTAATGATGATTGAGATCTTTTCTAGGTAGTATAAATTGTTTTGTGTAAACGTACTAGATAGAAAAATGAAGTCAAATCTTGTAGAACAAAATTGTTAAGCAAATTCACAAAGAGACTTCCCATGAATCAATTTAGTTCACATTTTACTTAGTATTACTCAAGAAGGAATATTGAAGTGATTTATTACCGTTTATTTCCTCAATAATCCTGTATTAATTATTGTGAAATAATTAAAAATCAAAGCACGAAAAATAAAACGAATTCTTACTATTTGTCAGTGTTGGGTTAACCGATATTAGTGATGTCTGTCTTGAGGTTTTTTCAAGAACTATACCAATCATGTTGGATTCATATTCAGCGCAATATAGCCAAACCAGTAAGAGTTAAAGATTGTAAAGAAATCTTAGAGTTGTTAAACCCAGTTTACCAAGTTGAAAGTCAACTTGATGCTTTATCTGCCTTAAAACACTTCACTGCTGAAACGACTTATCGTTATCCAAAAGTTATAAAACTACTAGATCAAAATTAAAGCTTGTTTAGTTTTCTATCCTTTCTCAAATAAATACGAAGAAACATCAATATATTGGAAGGAATGAATAAACAGATTAAACGTTATACTAAAACGAAAGAACAGTTTCTAAGTGATGCATCGCTGGATCGCTTTGTGTGTGACCAACTGATGACATACAATCAACGATTCTCTTGTAGAGTACATCTTGGATTTAATTTAGTTCATTCAGAAATATATGAGATGTTTGAGAATCTATACTAAGTTTTATTACTAACAACTAGCATTCTACATGTTTAGCTGTTTATACAAGACTATTGACACTACCGTATTACTATAGAATTATTCTTATGGCAATCTAATTAGTGATTGTATAGAATCAATATCTTGCAGTTTGCACTAACAAGATAAAATCCCTATTGGTTAAACCAATAGAGATACTTTGTTTTATGCTTTATTCAGTCGCTATCGCTTCTATGATATTTAATTTAGCAGCTTTTCGGGCGGGTAGATAACCAAAGGCTAAACCTAATGATAATGAGAATATGATACCATAGACCACATATAAGTAATTAAGTGGCATATGAAAATCAAGTAACGACATCGCTATTTGAATGATAATAATACCAATAATGATACCAAATACTCCACCAATGATCGTTAGGGTACTAGATTCGACTAAGAATTGGAATTGGATGGCTGATTTGCTGGCTCCAATCGCTCTTTTGACTCCAATCTCTCTTGTTCTCTCAAGCACAGAGATATACATGATATTCATAACTCCAATTCCCGCAACGAGCAAAGATACCATCGCTATGATCGCCATGATCGTTGATAATACGTTAGTTACAGAGGTTATCTGTGCAACGATTGATGATAGATCTTGAACTTCATAATTGTCTAGTGTTCCATATCGTTGATTTAAGAACCTAGTCGCATTATCGCTTACCTCATCCAAATCTTTGCTTGGATCAACTTTAACCGAAATATTTGTCATAGTACCTTTGGAAAATACTGAATCGTATGCGATACCATCCATTAAGATCATTCCTGTTAATGATCTTTGATCACTTTCGATTACGCCAACTATTGTAAAGATTCGATTATTTATCCTGAATGTTTTACCTATTGCCTCTTGATCTGTATATTTTGAATTTGTTGTAACAAATATCTTATCAACAACAACAGCACTAATCCTTTGATCAACTTGATATTTATCAAGTGAATTACCAGCTACTACTTCATAACTATAGAAATCAAGAAACCCCTCAGCATAGCGTTTGATCATGATATTACGATTATTACCAGCGAAATCAACAGAAGCACTAGTTGAATAATTTGCATAGGTAGCTAAGATGCCATCAATCATTAATAGATCATCAAGATCTTGATCGTTAAAATGGTAATTGAGCGTATCGCCTACACTAAATCCAAATAGGGCAGCAAAGTTACGCATGCTATTACTTTCTTCATCATCGCTATCTTCAACATATTGAATAGTAACGATACCTTCTCCACTCATTAACTCTGATTTAATCGCATATTCGGTTAGATCAGCAATCGTGAAGATTGCATAAACAACAGCTACGCCAATCACTATTCCAATAAGTGATAGAAAAGCACGTAGTTTATTAGCCCAAAGATCAGCAAATGCTAGTTTTAGATACTCAATTATCATGATAGTGCCTCATCAGACTGTATCAAACCGTCTTTGATCGTGACCATTCTCTTTGCGGCATGAGCAACATCTTGTTCATGTGTTACAACGATCAAGGTGTTTCCTAATTGATGCAATTTTTCCATTAGTTCCAAGATACTAGATGTCGTCTTAGAATCTAAGGCACCCGTTGGTTCATCCATAAAGATAACTTGGGGATCATTCGCTAACGCTCTAGCAATCGCTACCCGTTGTTTTTGTCCACCGGACAATTGATTAGGTTTACTTTTCAATTTCTCTGGTATATCAAGTAATTCTAATAATTCTGTAACCCGTGTTAATCGCTTGTTTTTTTCTATTCCTCGATAAAGGAGAGGAAGTTCTATGTTTTTTTGGACACTAACACTGTTCATAAGATTAAATTGTTGAAATACAAAGCCGAATTTATTTAAACGTAAATTTGTTTGTTGCTTATCGTCATAGGTGGTGATGTCCTCGCCATTAAAAAGATAGGTGCCTTCAGTCGCATTATCAATTAAGCCTAAAAGATTGAGCATCGTACTTTTACCACTACCACTTGAACCAACGATACTAACATATTCACCTTTATCGATACTCAAAGTAACGCCATTAAGAGCAATTGTCTTAATCTCTCCGTTAACATATATTTTTTTAATGTCTTTTAATTCGATCATTGCCATTAGGATATTTTCACCGCAATCACGACTGAATAACCGTAAGGCACTTCACTTGGTATCGTTACTTCAATATTAAAGTAAGAAGTATCGTTGCTAGTCATGTTGTTGGGCATGATGTCAATCTTAGTGATTTCACCAGTATATTCTTTGTTTAATCCTTCAACAGTTATCTTAGCTTGTGTACCAACATCAATATATTGTAATTCATACTCGCTAACTTCAACAGTTACGATCCTATCATTTGAATATAAGATCATGTATGGTAAAGATACGTTATTTTTAGCTGTTTCATCTATTTTATAGACAAAACCATCGAAGTCTGCCTTGATATAATAATCATCATAACTATTTTTTAGTCTTTCGATCTCATTGACGGCATTAGACCAATTGATCTGATTGGTAGCTAGCAACGTTTGATAACGCGCTATTTCTTTTTTTAATGAAGTTACGTATCCGTCATTGACCGGATCAGCCCATTCAAGTTCTTGTTTAAGTTCTTCAATTCGATAATTATACCAATCACGATCTTCCTTTAAACTAACGAACTTAGCGTTTTGGATCGTTATTTGATCATCAATGGTTTCAGCCCCGTGATATGTTAATAAAGAGTCCTCCTTTAAAACATCTTGTCCTTGAACAACATGGATTTCTTTGATGTTAGTCTTAACATTGTAATAAACATTCTGAGTATTAGCTGGAGCTACTTTTCCGGTAAATACGATCTCGTTTTTAATTTCTAGATCGGTATCATCATCTTCAAATATGGCTTCATTACGTCTTTGAATCATCTCATCTTGATAAGTGGATATAAAATTCTTAATCCTAATATAGGCAAAGATTAAGATGATAACTAGTGCGATAGAAACAAAGATCCATATTATTTTCTTTTTATTTTTCATGTATGATATGCCTTTCATAGTTGATCACAAATGATCATGGCTTAATAGTAAGTTGCCTTATCAATATCGGTAATATAACACTAAGCTATTATACTGTCAAATACAATACTCGAATGATATATTATTTGATAATGAAAGAATATTCAAATTTATGAAAATAATACTTGAATTTTCATCATATTTATATTACTGTTGATAACATAAATTCAAAGGAGAGATAATACTATGCGAGTTAGCTATGATGAAGCAGAGATTTTAAGAATTGTAGAGAAGAACGACATCCGTTTTTTCCGTTGCCAATTTACTGATATCTTTGGAACACTAAAGAATATAGCGATAACTCGTCGACAACTTAAGAAGGCCATTGAAGAAGGAGTTCGTATTGATGGCTCGTCAATTAATGGTTTTGTGAGAATTCAAGAATCAGATATGATCTTAAGGCTAGATCTTGATACCTTTGCGATTATGCCTTGGTTAGACAATGGTTATAAGACAGCCCGCTTTATCTGTGATGTTTATACTGTAGATGGTAAACCATTTGAAGGAGATCCTCGGTTTGTGCTTAAGAAAGCCATTAAACAAGCTCAAGACATGGGTTATGTGATGAATGTTGGACCAGAAATGGAGTTTTTCTTATTCAAGATTAAAGATGATGGTACAATATCAACCATTACCAACGATAATGGTAGCTACTTTGATCTAAGTCCAATTGATAAGGGAGAAGACGCCAGACGCGATATTGCGATCACTTTGGAAGAGATGGGGTTTGAGATCGAAGCAACTCATCATGAAGTAGCTATCGGTCAACATGAAATTGATTTTAAATACGCCGATGCGCTAACGACCGCTGATCGAATCATGACCTTTAAGATGGTAGCGCGAGCCATAGCTGAAAAGCATGGTCTATATCCAACCTTTATGCCTAAGCCAATCTTTGGGTCCAATGGTTCTGGGATGCATTGTAATCAATCATTAACAAAAGATGGAGTAAATGTGTTCTATGACGCTAGTGATGAAAATAAACTAAGTAAAGAAGCTTATGGCTATATTGCTGGCTTATTAAAACATGTAAAGAATTTTGCGGCTATTACTAATCCCTTAGTTAATTCCTATAAACGCTTAGTAGTTGGGTATGAAGCACCCGTATATCTGGCTTGGTCTAAGTCCAATCGTAGCCCTTTAATCCGTATTCCTAATGCACCAAAAGAGGGAACTAGGGTTGAACTTAGAAATCCAGATCCATCATGTAATCCTTATTTGGCTTTAGCTGTGATGTTAACAGCAGGGCTTGAGGGGATAAGTAAAAACTTAAAGGCACCAGATCCTGTTAACGCTAATATCTATGAAATGAGCCTAGAAGAACTCAGTGATAATGGACTTGATAGTCTACCCAAAGATCTTTATGAAGCCATTAAATTAATGGAAAAGGATCAATTGGTAAATGACACTTTAGGTAAACATATCACTGATTACTATGTTAAAGCTAAACTGATCGAATGGGAAAGATATTGTATTATGGTTCATCCATGGGAAACAGATGAATATCTAACTGTATTTTAAAATAGAGATAGGTAAAGAAAATGACGTCAAGTTGACGTCATTTTTAGTTTAACTAAGTACTTTGTTTATCAAAAAAGTGAATAATTTATATTAAAATATCGAATAAGCTATTTCACGAACAAAAATATATCACATAGGAATATAGATATCTAAATAATGCAATTCACTAATAATAACTCCAATCTTTTATTAATATCTATAATCAAATTGTACTCAACAGGTAGGGAAGTTTAGTTGTTTGTCATGCAAATCGAATAGATTGCGATACATGATGATCAACAATTGATTTATTTTAATTTTGAAGAGTTGATTGAAAGAAGGAGATTGAATCATTGTTATAAACAATAAGTATTTTGGACTTCTTTTAATAACTTGGTCATCATTTAAATATAGGGATTGTGATTTATTAATTAAAGGAGGAACAAGTGAAAAAATTTATTACAATGCTGTTTGTTAGTTTGGTTTTAGTAAATATAATTCAGATTAAAATAAATGCAGACAATCTTACAAAAGTTGCATATGGACCAATCGGTGATAATTATTCAGAATATGAAGGAAATCCTTATTATTTTTCTAAAGATGGAACAAATGAAAGGGATAGAAGAATAGCTGAGATATTGAACGGAGTGCAATTAAGAATTGTACTAGAAGAATCATTGGCAATCATCGGTTATGAGCAAGAGAATAATTATTATTGTGGACCAGCAAGTGTAAAAGTAGTATTAAATTATTTAACAGGGGTAGCTTACTCACAACAGAGTTTAGCAACAGCCATGGGAACAACAACAAATGGAACAACAAGGTCTGCAATAGTAAATAAGTTAAATAGCGTAGTTGGTTTGGGTACGTATGTAGATGTCAGTATATATGATTTATCTTTACAACTGGCGTTATTGATAGTATAGATTCTGGTTATCCCTCGATACTGGATGTTAATCCAGAAACTCTTCCAGGTTACTACAACTATACATAGGGTGGTCACTATATAGTCGCTAGTGGATATAAAGTTGGTTGGAATGGGAATAACTCATATGACTATATATACTATTTTGATCCTTTTAGAACCGTTAATATACCAACATAATATGGTATGCATTACGATTTTTCATTTTCGAATATGAGTACGGCAGTGGCCAATAAGGTTGGACATTACATTATAGGTGGATAAGAATGAGAAAACTAATCTTAGTAATTCTTTTAGTACTATTAACAGGATGTAATCGCTCAACGATCAAGGTTGACAACAACATTGACTATATATTAAAGGAAATTCCATTAAGAAGTATGTTAGAAGACGAAGATAAAGGTAAACTTGAATTTCGACATATTTATAATAATGAATTACATTTTAAGTTGCTTAGAGGATAATGGTATTTTCTATTCGACAAATCATGTTTATACTTTTAATATTGATACATTTGATATTGTAGAATTTGTCGCACATGATGAGTTTAGAGAAAATCAAAGAGTATGGAGTTTTATCATCTTTAATAGTAATGAATGGTTATATTGTGTGATAGATTATGATGAAGATAAAGAATCAGGATTATTGGATTATAAAGTAATTTACGAAAAAGGTGGTAATAAAGAGATCTTACTGGCTGGGACAACCAATAATTATTACACTTTGCCAGATTTTTTAGCAAATGATCAAGATATCTATTTTTTGGCGTCTACTCTGCTAGCTCATAAAGAGAAGACTGATGGTGAATATCAAATAGGACTGTATAAATTTGATGAGGGGTCCTTAGAAACCTTATATATAAAACAGGGACCTTATGAAGGATATTATTTAGAAGATGATACTCAGTTCTGTGGTAACGAGCTATTCTTTAATGAAGAATCAGTCTCATTTATAAGTCAAGATGCAAACAATTATTATCTTAATAGCTATCAAGATCAAACGATAACCACTAAAAAGTTTGATAAGGTATATTCAATTGTTGATGTGAAAGACTATTTGCTTATAACAAACGAAGCAGAGGGTATGCAGACAAAAGAGTCATATTCAACAGTGATAATGAAAAAAAGTAGTCTCGCTGTTTCA
>JAQUCI010000039.1 GCA_028686295.1 Erysipelotrichaceae bacterium
AGAAGAATGAAAATGATCCAGTTAAGCCAAAAACTAGTCACACATTAAATAAAGTACCATTTATCATCTATAACGCAGATGTTAAGATCAAAGATAAAGAAATGGGTTTAGCCAATGTAGCTAATACAATCGTAGATTTACTTGATCTACCCACTGTAAGCAAGTGGGAAGATAGTATCATTGAGAAATAGAGGAGCAATCCTCTTTTTTTAAAAAAACCACCATTGCTTTTTTAAAGTAGTATAATAAATATATTAAAATTGAGGTGATAATTTTGGAAGTCATTAAGATTGAATCATTATCTAAGTACTATGGAAAAGCTCGTGGTGTCACTGATATTTCGTTATCTGTTGATTCAGGAGAGTTTTTTGGGTTTATCGGACCCAACGGAGCAGGAAAAAGTACAACGATAAGAATTTTACTAGGTTTGATACATGGAACCTATGACAAAGTTGCGATCTTTGGTAAAGACATAGCAACTCACCAACAAGAGATTTTAGCTGATGTAGGATTTATGTCATCTGAGGGCATGTTCTATAATGGAATGAAGGTTAAGGATATCATTCGTTTATCGGCTGATCTACGCAAAAAGGATTGTAAAGAAGAAGCTAGACGTTTATGTGATATCTTACAACTTGATACATCTCGTAAAATTGAAGAGTTATCTTTGGGTAATCGTAAGAAAGTATCAATTGTTTGTGCAATGCAGCATCGTCCTAGTTTGTATATCTTTGATGAACCAACAAGTGGATTAGATCCACTGATCCAATATGAGTTCTTTAGTTTGTTAAGAGAAAGAAATAAAGAAGGAGCTACGATATTCTTATCATCACACATCTTGTCAGAGATTCAACGATATTGTGATAAAGCTGCGATCATTCGTGAAGGAAAGATCGTTGCTTATGATAATGTCGATAAATTGACTAAAACTACAGTTAGAAGAGTTACTTTAACAGGGGACGTTAATATCGATAATCTAACTGGCGTATCACAAGTTAGGAAATTTAATGGTAGTATGACTTTCTTCTACGAAGGAGATATAAATGATCTTATAAGCGTTTTAGATAGATCAGATTTAAAGGATGTAATGATCAATGAACCTGACTTAGAGGAAGTTTTTATGCATTACTACAAAAAGGAAGGTGAAACTCTATGACGATATTTTTTCATGAATTAAAAAGAAATAAAGTGTCATTACTGATCTGGACTACGGTTATCGTATTGTTTGTATTAATGATCGTTGTCATCTTCCCGGAAATGAAAAAAGAAATGGCTAATTTAAATGAATTGTTTTCTTCAATGGGCGGATTCACTGCTGCGTTTAGCATGGATCGACTTAATCTTGGCGTCTTAATTGATTTCTATAGTATTGAAGCCGGTACTGTCTTATGTCTTGGTGGCGCATTTTATGCAGCAATGATCGGTATTTCATCATTGGCTAAAGAAGAGAAAGATCATACTGCTGATTTCTTATTGTCACATCCTGTGAATAGACAAAAAGTCATAATTGAAAAACTACTAGCAATGATGACCTTGATCATCATTATGAATGTGATTGTAGTTGTGACCACTGCTTTAACAGTATTAATAATCAATGAGACGATTGATTGGAAAATCTTCTTATTACTTCATCTTTCATATCTCTTATTACAGTTGGAAATTGGATCTATCTGTTTTGGGATATCTGCCTTTTTAAGACGTGATAGTATTGGTTTGGGTCTTGGTCTAGCTACTGCTTTATACTTCTTTAATATGGTGGCCAACATTACTGAGAAGGCTGAATTCTTAAAGTACTTTACTCCTTTTGCCTATACGGAAGGCGCTGATATAATTACATCAGGAAATTTGGATATTAAGTACAGTCTAATCTGGTTGACTATATCTTTGGTAATCCTTATAAGTGGGATCATTAAATATCGTAGTAAAGATATCTTATAAAGACAAAGTAAAAGAGCGAAAATGTTCGCTCTTTTTTGTGTATGAGATTTGATATAACTAGTCTAACAAGCCTTTTTCAACCAAGAAGGTATTAGCTACTTCTGCGGGAGTTTTTCCTTCAACATCTACAGCATAGCTCATTTCGACCATTTCAGCGTCGGTTATCTGACCTGTTAACATGTCTAGAACTTCATATAGGTTTTCAATCTCAGCGAAGTCTTCAAAGAAACCTTTGCGAGCTACAAGATTAGCATAATAATCAGGGAAGAAACCTAAGTCTTCTTCTAATATTACAAGGTCATACTTCTTATTTAAACCATCAGTACTATAAACTTCAGTTACATCAAAGTTACCATTGACGATCGCTGTATATTTAAGATTAACATCGATTGAAACAGCATCCTTGAATTCAATGCCATAAGCATCAACCCAAGCATAGTATCTGTCTTCAGTTTCTTCAGAGAAGAAACTTGGTTCAGCTCCGAATACTAATTCATCAGCGATTGGAATAAGATCACTAACCTTTTCTAAATTGTATTTTTCAGCTGTTTCACGAGTAACGGCGATCGCGTAAGTATTGTTAATACCAATCTTATCTAGCGATGTTACTCCATACTCTTCTTCACCAACCTGTCTTGTGTATTCAAACAATGTCATTCCTTCAGGGACATCACTTGGATTACGGTTAAAGATTGATGCTAGAGTGGATCCATCATAGGTTAAGAATAGATCGTTGCTAGGATTATCACCTTGCATTTCTTTAAATTGGTTAACCAAAGTCATGCCATCTCTGATCACAACAGTAGCATCTGTGTATTCTTCTACTAGTTGTTTGACCATTTGGTTAATGATCATGATTTCAGCATAAGTACCATCATACATGTTGATTACTGGTCCTTCTTCTTGCTCATTACCACTGCATGCTGCAGTAGATATCAACAAGAATAATGAGATTAGTAATAAATAAATTTTCTTTTTCATTAAATCATCCTTTCTTATGTAGCTTTCTTCTCAAGTTTTTTGGCGATCAAATCCATTATCGTTTCGAAAGCAATGGACATGACCATGAGTGAAGCTGTTGCGGATAAGATCATACTAACATTCATGACACGAATGCCACGATATATTATTGATCCTAAACCACCACCACCGACCGAGGCCGCAAATATCGCTGTACCAATCGAATTAACTGTAGCGATCTTGATCCCGGTAAAGATAATTGGGAAAGATAGCGGTAATTCGATAAAGAGCAGTTGATATAAACGACTCATACCCATGCCCCGAGCGGCTTCTTTTATTCCAGGGTCGACATTGCTTAACCCAAGATTAGTGTTTCTAACGATTGGTAAGAGTGAATACATTGATAATCCAATGATTACAGTTGTCTTACCAGCACCGACTATGACCATGATCATACCTAATAAGGCAAGTGATGGTATCGTTTGAAAAATGTCAGTAATAAACAATATGACTCTACGTACTTTAGGCACTAAATAGGTTATAACTCCTAAGGGAATACCAATAGCTATTGCCACAATGACAGCCATAAAAACGATATATAAATGTTCTAATACCATGTCTAGTGTCATTTTGTCTCACCTTCTAACCCTTGTAAGCCTTTTGGCACAACTTTCTTTTGAATATATTCTATAAAGAAACTCAATGATATAGCCATGATAGCAGCCGGAATTGCACCAGTTAAGATTAAGTAGTCTCGATTCATCTCAATACCTTGATAGACAAAGACTCCTAATCCTCCAAGTCCGATCATGGCTGCTAATACGCTCCAACTAACCGTATAAATCGTAGCCAAGCGCAAACCACCAATGATAGTGGACATAGCTAATGGAAGTTCAACTTTATACAATATTTGGAAATTACTCATGCCGGAGCCTCGAGCAGCTTCTTTGTATTGTTCCTCAACATTGATAATACCAACAAAGGTGTTTTTTAGTACGGGGAACATTGCATAGATTGATAAGGCAATAATGACCGTTATCGGTTTCATTCCAAGATATATAAATAACAAGCCAATAAAGACAATACCAGGGATCGTATTAAATAAAGATAATATCGGTAAAATGTATTTTGAATATTTAGGAATTCTTGATAGCAAGATACCGATGATGACTCCCAATAAGAATCCAAATGTGACAGATATGAGCACATAATAAATATGAACTAGTGTCTGATTAAATAATGGTTGGGCATAAAGATCTAGGTATCTACTCCACGTCATTAGCCCCACAACCTTTCAGCTAGAGCTTTGGCCATACTTGTCTTAGTGATGATACCTGATACTCTATTGTCATTATCAACAACTATCAAATAAGGTTCCTTACTAGTTAATAATTGATCAAAAGCAGCTTGTGCGTTATCTTTTTCATTTACTAAAGTGTGATGTTTCTTGATCAATTCCTTGATATCTTTTTTATCTTTACCATAAAGACGAATATCTTCCACCGAAACAGTACCTAAATAATGTTTATCACGATCAACGACGATCAAAGTATCAACACTATGATTGCGCATCATTGATAAAGATTGATTAGGCCCACGATCATCAGTGATCGTATAGATATTAGTACGCATGATATCCTTAGCGATAACGGGTTCTTCTTCATTATCGGTGATATGTTTACCTAAGAATTGTTTTACTAACTCAGTTGCCGGGTTCTGTAATAATTCTTCAGGTGAAGCCATTTGAACGATCTTGCCATTCTCCATAAAGACAATAGTATCTGCCAAATTAAGAGCTTCTTCCATATCGTGAGTGACGAAAACGATTGTTTTATTTAATTTCTGTTGAATATTCTTGATCTCATTCTGTAAAACAGTTCGAGTCATAGGGTCTAATGCTCCAAAGGGCTCATCCATTAAGATGATTGGAGGCGAAGCTGCTAAAGCTCGCAATACTCCGATACGTTGTTGTTGCCCACCAGATAATTGAGTTGGATACTTATCAGCGTATTGATCATAGGGCATGCCAACCATTTCCAGCAGTTCATGTACGATCTTGTTTTGTTCTTCTTTGGAATACTTTAATAATTTTGGTACTACACAGATATTCTCAGCGATGGTCATATTAGGGAACAATCCTATTTGCTGAATGACATAGCCTATCTTTCTTCTTAAGGCTACTTTATCAACATCAGCGGTGTTCTCGTCGTTGATGAATATTTGTCCTTCGGTGGGTTCGATCAATCTGTTAATCATCTTAAGAGTAGTTGTCTTACCACAGCCACTAGGACCGATTAAGATAACGAATTCACCTTCATTAATCTGAAAACTGATATCATCGATAACTTTCGTATCACCGTAGAATTTAGTTACGTGATCAAATTTAATCATTTTTCCTCCTTTTTCTTGTTGAGAAAACTTGCAACAGCTGTCATGCAGCCGTAATTGCCAACAAAAATGATAGTATCATTGGCATACAATTCCGCATATGGTCCAGGAGAGAGGATCATATAGTTAGCACGTTTGATCGCAACGATCGTCGCTCCGGTTTCTTGCCAAAATTTTATCTTACCAATGTTTTTACCAATCACGAATGAATCTTCAGGTATCTTAAATTCATAATTAGTAAAAGGAATCGTAAAAGATGAAAATGCAGTACGATTACGGATTATCTTTTCGGATAACTCTTCCAAACGATGACTTAATTGACGTTGTTGTTGCATTGCATCTTGAAAGTCTTTTTGGAGTTGTTCCTGTTTTGAGAATCCATCAAAGTGTTCAATATATCGCTTGGCATTATCACTAGACAAGACATAAACCCCGCTATTACTTCTAATTTCTACTACTTTCATATCAGCTAATAATTTAAGGGATCTTCTAATTGTTTCTGGTGAAACATTATATTCACTAGCAAATAATGATCGACCGGATAGTTTCATATCTTCAGTCAATTCTTTATTAGCTACCCTATTAGCAATATCTAAAGCTATTAGTAAGTATTGAGGCGGGTTAATTCGATTATCCATACCCATTTCTCCTAAACTGACAACTTATTGTCCTTTAATAGTATGTCACATTCGATAATCTATGTCAAGAAAAAGGACCCGACTAAACCAGATCCTTAGTTTGATGATATTTGTATAATTCTTCTGTTGCTAGTGATATCTTAGTTACGCTAAAGTGTTTATTGAGTGGATAAATATAATATGTATCTTCAAGTGTATTTAGATCGATACAATCACCATACTTACCTAGATAATCATATTCGATATGACAGGAATATTGTGATTCGACTGATTTTATCAGTTCGTAGGGTTCTTCCTTATACTTGCCGATCAAGCGAAACCCATTATGATCATGTGTTAATGTTCCATTACCCAAACTGATGAAGCCTTTTGCGTTTGGTAGTGAATCGACACGAACTTCGCTTTGGAAGAAATACGAGTGATTCTCTATCTCTTTTTTAACATTTTCTCTTTCCCACTCATACCAATCTGGTATGTGGGTAAATTCGGTCTTACCTGATAAAGCGTTTAATTGACCATATTCATCCATCTGCCATTTCTTCTTACAATGATCACACCAAAGAAGCTCGCCATTAGAGTTCATCTTATATTCCACTAAGCAATTAGGACATTGATATAATACTTTATGCAATCCTTTGGCTCGATCTTTGTAAGTTATCTTTATTTCGTTTTCTTTTTGCCATGCATAATCATCATATTGGAATTCTTCTAAGATCTTCTTGTTAATGTCATCAACACTCAAATCTTTGACTTGTTGTTTGGTGAATAATTGAGTCAAAGTGGCCTCAGTGCGATTGTTTCGTTGTTGTAAATTCCAAAAAGGTGAATTTATATGATGGCCATGGGTAATTAGTGTTACTACTGGCACATTTAATAGCTTTACAAGTTTTCCAACAGATGGTGGAATGATCGCTGTTGTTCCACACAAGGAATAGCGAGCTTCAGGATAGATCACTAAGATATCTTTATTATCGATAACTGTCTTTAGGTGTCTTATCATTAAGATATCATTAGTGAATTTACGCTTACAGATACAACCGGCTAATCTTAATAACCACTCGCGTTTTATAAATCCATCGATAGCAACGATATAGTTAGCGCGATGTGGAAATATCGCCCAAGTACATACTTTAAAATCTAAGAAAGCATTATGATTAGATAGTAGGATATATGGAGGTTTTAATCCTTCCATATTGATCTTGGTTATCTTCGCTTTGTGCTTGATAACATCGGGAAAACTAAGCACCCAAGTTAGTGGTCTTAAATACCATTGTTGACGAAAAGGTTTTCTTGTCATATCGAAGCGTTTGAATTTTTTTTGTGAATCAGGATATTTCATACCGTGTCCTCATACTGTTCTATGTATTTATTATATATTGTGATAACATGCATTGACATAGTTATCTTTCTTTAGTTATCATAGGGAAGAATTAGAGGTAAAGTGATGAGTGCTATATTTGATTTTTTTTCTGGGCTTGGTAATGAATTTGCATTATTCATGATTTCCTTGATCCCATTGATCGAGGAAAGAGGTGCGATAATATACGGGGCAACGATTGGCATGCCATGGTATGAAGTTTTGCCTATTTGTATAATCGGTAATATGGTGCCAGTGCCATTTATTTTATTATTTGGTATGAAATTAATCGCATATTTGAAAACCACTAAATTGTTTGGATCATTTTTTCATAAATATGAGAACAAACTCATGGAAAAATCACAAACGATCGATCGTTATAGCTTCTTAGCTTTAGTATTGTTTGTTGGTATCCCTTTGCCAGGAACAGGCGCTTGGTCTGGTTCGCTTATCGCGACAATCTTAAATGTTAAATTTAAAAGAGCTTTTGTGGCAGTGTTTTTGGGGGTAATCCTTGCGGGTGTAATCATGACCTTAGGTAGTTATGGTGTGGTTGGCATCTTTAGATTATTTATTTAAGTATTTAAGCTTAAAGGCAAGAATGATCGTTTTTGCATCATCAATTTGATTGTTGATTATCATCTCTATGATATCATCGAGTTTTATATGCATGACATTTAGAAATTCATTATCATCCAAGTTCTGACCTACAAAGCTTAAATTCTCTGCTAGATAAAGATATATTACCTCAGTTGAATATCCACAGGCAGGCACAAAGCTTCCCATGTAAGTATATCTTTCAGCTTGATAACCAGTTTCTTCGATCAATTCACGTTGGGCGCAGGTTAAAGGATCTTCATCCTTTTCTTTTTTGCCAGCAGTGAATTCGATCATTATCTTATCTTGGGGATAACGATATTGTTGAACTAATAGATAATGATCATCATCTGTACGTGCAGCGATAGCGACGCCACCATAGTGTTGTAATATATCGCGATTGGCTATCTTATCATTTGGTAGTAATACTTCATCACGATATATATCAAATATTGGTCCTTGATAAATATTTTTTCTACTTATTTTTTTCTCTTTTAATTTCATTTTATCACCTTTATTATCTTAACATATTTCTATTTGTTAGATAAAAGAAGATCAATGATGATATAATTAGTACACGGGTGATCATATGTTAAAAAAAGGATTGTTTATCACATTTGAAGGTCCTGATGGTAGTGGTAAGACTACGATCAGTAAGAATGTATATCAAAGACTCTTAAGTGAAGGCTATGATGTCATATATACGCGAGAACCAGGTGGAATAGAGATCGCTGAACAAATACGTCGAGTGATCTTAGATCCATCAAATACAGCTATGGATCGCAAGACAGAGGCATTATTATATGCGGCAAGTAGAAGACAACATTTAGTTGAGAAGATATTGCCAGCATTGAATGTTAATAAGATCGTGATCTGTGACCGTTTTGTGGATAGTTCTTTGGTATATCAGGGGATAGCACGTGATATAGGTGTTGAAGCAGTTTGGTCGATAAATAAATTTGCGATCGATGATCATCTTCCTGATATGAGTATTTATCTTGATATCAGTGCAGAAGAAGGTCTATCGAGGATCTGTGATCGCATTAATAAAGATCGCTTGGATCAAGAAGAACTTTGTTTTCATCAAATGGTAGTAACTGGTTATCATCAGATTATTGATATGTTTAAGGATCGTTATCATATCATTGATGCAAGTCAGAATATTGATAAGATAACTGTTGATGCTTATCGATTGATCGTGGAGTTTATTAACAAAGATGTTTAAGACAAGACTTATATCAGAACAGCCAATAGCTTTTCATACTCTTTCAAATAGTTTAAAAGAGCATAAAGTAGCTCATGCATATCTTTTTGTAGGACCAAACGGAACGCCAAAATTGGAGACAGCTTATTTGTTAGCTCAAAGTTTGATCTGTCGTCATAAACAAGTATTTGCTTGTGAGGTTTGTGATGATTGTAAAAGGATATTAAGTGGTAATTATGCTGATCTAATCTATCTTAGTGGTCGTGATAACAAGATTAAAAAAGAAGAAATCATTAATTTGCAAGAAGAGTTTAGTAAAACAGGACTTGAGGAATTTAATCAAAAGATCTATATCATCGATCATGCAGAAAATGCGACACCAGAAGCTTTAAATAGCTTGTTGAAGTTTTTGGAAGAGCCTAGTGGTTCAAGTACTACTGCAATTTTGCTTACTCAACAAAGTGATCGAATCTTACCAACGATTCGCTCACGTTGTCAGATCATTCAGTTTAAAGCCTTATCTAGAGATTTCTGTTATAATATTTGCATATCCAGTAATTATGATCAGTTGGATTCATATCTTTTAGCTAATCTTGTACGTAATATGAGTTTGATCGATAAGATCATTGAAGAAGAGGAATATCAGAATGCAAAATTCATGTTCAAGATGTTCATTGATGATCTGATCAATGATAGTGATAAAGCGATCATTAATATTCATAATGAAGGCTTGGTCGCTAAAGATAAAAATCGTAAGGTCGTAAGTTATTTTTTGGATATGATAATCATGTTCTACGCAGATCTATTTAGGGCAATGAGTATTGATGTGGCTTGGTATAGTGAGCGTTTAGCACTTATTAAAGATAGTCCATATATGGATCGTCAAATATTGAATGTATTATTAAAGGCAAGAGATACGTTAGTAACAAACGCTAATATCAATCTTCTAATGGACCAGATGTTTTATCAGATACAGGAGGTAGTAAATGGAAAATAACAACCATGAACATATTGAAGAAGTAAAGTATCCTTATGTGGTTTCGGTTAAGTTTACAGGTACAAAAAAGACTTATTATTTTGGTACTTTTGAAAGTGATATTAAAGATAGAGATTTTGTTGTAGTAGAAACAATCAGGGGCATAGAACTTGGTGAAGCGATTGGGGATACCCATAGGATTGAAGATGTAGATGTAAAAACAGCGCTAAAACCAATCTTAAGAAAGGCGACACTTACTGATCTTAAGAGTAACGAACGTAATAAGGAAGCCGCTGAAGAAGCTTTGGATATTTGCCGTCGTGAAGTTGAAAAACTAAACTTGGATATGAATTTGATTAGTGCTGAATATACTCTAGATCGATCAAAGGTCATCTTTGTCTATGTGGCTGATGATAGGGTTGATTTTCGTGAGTTGCTTAAAGAGTTAGCAGCTAATTTAAAATGTCGCATTGAATTAAGACAGATCGGTATGAGGGATAAAGCAAAGATTGTTGGAGGACTGGGCGTTTGTGGGATGGAAACCTGTTGTTCACGCTTTCTTAATGAATTTGATGTTGTATCGATCAATATGGCTAAGAATCAATTATTAGCTTTAAACACGCAAAAATTATCTGGACAATGTGGTAAGCTCATGTGTTGTCTGCGTTATGAGAATAACACTTATAAAGAGTTAAGAGCTGGTTTACCAAAGATGAACTCACAGATCTTATATAACGATAAACATTATCGTATCACTTCGATGAATGTGTTAACCAGACAAGTTAAGATCGAAAACAGGGAAGAAGCGTTGTTCTTGTCGTTTGATGAGTTATTTCCTGATTTAGAGAAAAAGAAGGTAGATGTAGATGAAAAGGCAAAAGAGCTTTGAAAATGAATTACCAACTTTATATTTAGTAGCTACTCCCATAGGTAATTTGGATGAGATGACGCCAAGGGCTATAGATATTTTGAAAATGGTCGATGTCATTGCGGTTGAAGATACAAGAAATACGATTAAGTTACTTAATCATTTTGATATTAAAACGAAAATGATCGCTCATCATCAACACAATGAAAAAGATAGTACTAAGGGTTTATTACAGTTGCTGAGGGATGGGCTTTCGATTGCTTTAGTTAGTGATGCTGGTTATCCTTTGGTTTCCGATCCAGGTGAGCTATTGGTTAAGACTATAACTGACGAAGGGTTCAATGTTGTACCAGTATCAGGAAGCAGTCCGATGTTGTGTGCTTTGGTGGCATCAGGACTACCTGTTAAGCCTTTTACCTTTATTGGTTTTTTAGATACTCAAGATAAGGAAAGCAAATACCAATTAGAATGTGTAAAAAAATTAAGACATACGCTTGTCTTTTATGAAGCGCCACATCGTATAATGAAAACGTTGAATAAAATGTTGACAATTCTTGGTGATCGCCACGTTTGTTTAGCTCGGGAGATAACTAAAAAGCATGAAGAGTTTCTCAGAGGAAAGATTTCTGAGTTATTAACAATAAATGAACCGTTAAAAGGTGAGATCGTGATCATCGTTGAAGGAGATAATTCCGAAAACAAACCTGATGTTACCTTATATCAGATTAAAGAAATGATTGAACACTGTATCGCTAGTGGGATGTCAGCTTCAATGGCAATCAAAGAAGTATCACAAAAAACAGGAATCGCTAAAAATGAGATATATCGAAACTATCATCAACGTTCATAGGGGATAGAATGACGATACTATATTTATTAGAAGATATTAGAACACCATTATTAAATAATTTAGTCTCACTGATCACTCATCTTGGTTCAGAGGTGTTTTTATTAGTGGGGTCTCTTGTAGTGTTATGGACTATTGATAAGAAATGGGGATATTATCTTTTGTTTGTGGCAAGTGTTGGGACTACCATCAATCAATTCTTAAAGAATCTATTTGCAGTCGCAAGACCTTGGATCATTGATCCTGAGTTTACAGTTGTTGAGCAAGCAAAAGCTGGTGCGACGGGTTACTCTTTTCCT
>JAQUCI010000154.1 GCA_028686295.1 Erysipelotrichaceae bacterium
TCACTTATCTTAGCTTACTCACCATGTGTTGAGCATGGTATCAAGGGTGGCTTAGCTAATCATCAACACTCACAAAAGAAAGCTGTTGAATGTGGTTATGTAACGCTTTATCGTTATAACCCTGAACTTGAGAACCCATTGAAGATTGATTCTAAGGAACCTAAATTCGAATTGATGAAAGACTTCATTACTTCAGAAGTTCGTTATGGTAACCTAGTTAATGTCAATGCGGAAAACGCTGAAGAATTATATACTAAGTCAGTTAATGATGCTCGTAAACGTTACAATCGTTTAGTAAAGATCGCTAAGGACTAGTAACAACTTTATATCAATCAATTAAGATATAAAATGCAAGATAAGGTATGGCTTAGCCATACCTTATTTATGTAGTGCTACCACCAGTTGCGTAATTTCAAGTAGTGCTTGATTGAAACGCAACCAACAACTCAATATAATTTAAGTTATGTAGAAAGAGAAATAATGATGAAATTACCAGAAAAGATATTATATTATCGTAAGAAAGCCGGCTTATCTCAAGAAGCTTTAGCTGAGCAAATTGGGATATCTCGCCAAGCGATCAGTAAATGGGAAACAGGGGAAGCAGTCCCTGAAATAAACAAACTAGTATCGCTTGCTAAAGTGTTTAATGTGAGTGTTGATCATTTATTATCAGAGAATGATCTAAACAGACAGCCACTTGAATCAGAAGAATATGTTAGAAGTGCTAACTGGATCGATGCATTACCCAAAACAATAGGACGATTACTTAAAAGATATGGTTGGTTATTTGGTGTTTATTTAGCTATTATTGGGGTAGGTTTTACAGCAATAGGGACATTAGCCAAGGTCATGGTCAAGAAGATGTTTGGCTATTCACTACAGATAGAACCAATGTTTGCGGATATTATCACCAATAACCCCGTAAGTATCATGGGTTCATTTATCATAATGCTGGGTGTGGTCATGATGATCGCTGGAGTTGTGTTAGCGTTAGTGTTAAAAAGACGGAGTGCAGATTAAATATGAGTAATGGGTTTTTTATGAACAGTATTGATATGACTTGTTATCATTGACTAATATACTGCTAAACAGTATAATTGCAGTAGATAAGTCAAAAATATTAGAAATAGAGGGTAATGATCATAAAAGAACCAATGAATGAAAAAAG
Organism: Erysipelotrichaceae bacterium; assembly: GCA_028686295.1. Classification (GTDB taxonomy): domain Bacteria; phylum Bacillota_I; class Bacilli_A; order Erysipelotrichales; family Erysipelotrichaceae; genus JAQUCI01. The sequence continues at coordinate 1,169 of JAQUCI010000154.1, forward strand.
TATAGACATAATCTATGATCTCATGAAATCTAATGACGGATATGTAACTTCAAAACAAGTTACTGAACTTGGAATTCATAGAATGTATCTTAAGATTATGAATGATAGAAAAATTATTGAAAGAGTAGGAAAAGGAATTTATATCGATTCGAATAGAATTGAAGATCTTTACTATGTTTTAAGTTTAGAAAATCCCAAGGTGATTTTTTCACATATGACTGCTCTTTATTTCCATGGTCTTTCTATTATAGCACCTCGAAATGAGTATGATATAACTGTGATTAATAAATATCACAATCCAAAATTAAAACATCACAATATATTCTATGTGTCAAAGAAAGCATATTGCATTGGAGTATCTAATGTTGTTACACCTATGGGAAATAGAGTAAAAGCATATGATATAGAAAGATGTATTTGTGATATCATTCGTTCAAAAAAGAGAATGGATCTCGAACACGTTAAATACAGCGTAAAAGAATATCTAAAAAGGAATGATAAAGATCTAATAAAACTCGCTGATTATGCTGAAATATTGAGTGTTAAAGAAGAAGTTATGAGCTTTGTGAGTATGATGTATGAATGATAGGCAACTTAAGGACAAAATAAGGAATATTGCCAAAAAGAAGAATGTCGACTTTAACACAGTATTCAGATTATATATGTATGATAGGTTTATTGAAAGGCTTGCTATAAGTAAATATAAAGATAACTTCATTATCAAAGGTGGATTCTATTTAAGTGTTTTATTTGGTGTGGAAAATAGAGCGACAATGGATATTGACGCAGCCATTACAAATGCATCCTTTGATGTGGGTAATATAAAGAACATGTTAGAAGAAATAATATCTATTGATATAAACGATAATGCTATATTGAAACTTACAAGTATTTCAAGTATAAGGGATATTGATGAGTATGGTGGATATAGAGTAACAATTCATATAAAAATTGAGAACATTAAGGAAGTAATACAAATAGATATTGCAACAGGTGATCCAATCATTCCTGGGGCTATAAACTACAAGTATTTGCCTATATTAGAAGATGAAGTTATTTACTTGTGGACATACAATATTGAAACTGTGTTGGCTGAAAAACTAGAAACTATACTAAGCAGAGCTGAAGCTAATAGTAGGACAAGGGACTACTATGATGTTTATATGATATGCGAAATGTATCTCGAAAGTATCAATATAATTGATCTTAAAGAAGCAGTTAGAAAAACATTTGAGAAAAGAAAATACAATGGAAATATCATTAAAACTCTAAAGGTAATTGAAAAGAGTGAAATACTGCTAAATAGGTGGCAGTCATATTCAACAAAATACAACTTTGCTAAAGATGTGGTCTATATGGATGTAATTCAAAGTTTACAAACCTTGATTAGAATAATTGATCTATGATGATTTAGTAAATTTTTGTATTCAATGTATTAAACATTTTACTTTTTCATTTACCAGTTTTAGAATGCGATTTGACTGATTCCTAGGTTTCGATAAACGTCAGCAACTGATAAATCATGATATTCTTTCTGGTATTGCAGGTATCTTCTTTAGATCTCATATCGTATTGCTTAGTTATAGAGGAATCCTTGCTTTTTATTCTCCGTCATTAAGAACTATTTGTTTAGGTAATCTGTTTTCTAAGCTAGCATCAGTAATTGTTGCTGAGTACTTGATATAATTCCACTATATCTATATCAAA
>JAQUCI010000155.1 GCA_028686295.1 Erysipelotrichaceae bacterium
TCAACTACTTTAATGCCTTTTTTCAAGTTTGTTTCTCTTATCTTTTCTTGAGCGGCTTGCTCATTATAGTACATTCCTTTTCCTTCTGTCAATCGATTTTTCGTCCTTTTTCGCTTTTTGGTGATATTCACAAAGCAATAAACAAAAAGGCTTTATCCAAGCCTTATATTAAGCAATCCTTTAACTCCCCAACATACAACATATTTAAATCATCAATTTGCGTAAAATCTATAGGTCTCATTAAGCTTGATGCCTTAGGAAGATCAATAGCTCCACTTTTAACTAAAATATCACTCACAAATTCTGAACAAAAGAATTTATTATCTTTATGGTACTCTTTATTTAATTTACAATGAAGCGCTCCTGTTAGACTGTAAGAATACTTGTTAGCTTCACTCTCCATTTTTTCAATGACAGCGACAATCTTATCATAAACATCATCATTTACTAGCAACTCGTAAAGACAACACTTATTATCTTCACTTTGTTTAAACAAGCCCGACCTTACATCTTCCTTAACAAAGCCAGCCGGCCACATCAATCGCGGATACTTTCTACCAAAACTGTACACTTTGCGTAATTCACGATCTAGCGCTATTGATGAATGAGTAAACTCATCATCGGTCATGCGATGGATGAATCTTGAAAAATATGTATCAGACTTTGTAAGTAGGATATAAACTGATCTCATTATCCACCTCCATGAATTCTGACAAAATTGTATCACAAAGTTTTGATATGTAAATAGTTTTATTTTTTTCGTTTAATATCAATCTTTACTTGAGCCATTAAATCTTTAAATTTCTTAAGTTCTTCATCGTCGATCAAATTTTCAAGATTACCAATATCTTTTAAAACATTTAAAGCTTCATGAATATCTTTTTTAATTCCCTCATTAGCTTTATTCTTTTTATGGGTTGATATACTTTGTTCAATATTGATATCGCCATTCAATGATTTAATATCAACTAAAGTCTTTCCTTCAGTAAAGACATATCGATTTCTTTTAACCATGTATGAGAAATCAACATCGACACTTACATCTCCCCTTAAACTTTCAATGTTACCACTAAAATCAACATTAGCCGCAACACTGACATCAACATCACCAGAGGTAGTCTCAATATAGAGTTTACTAATCTTATCATCAAGGCAAACATCGATATCTCCATTTACGACTTTGATTGCCATCTCCTCTACTTGAGCATCGACTTTAACATCTCCATTGGTGCTATTTACGATCAGACAACGATTATCACACTCATCCACGTCGATATCACCATTAACTGTATTTGCTGTAATCTCGCCAATACTATCATTAATGTCAATATCTCCGTTTGTTGTATGTAATTGTATTTTTTTGCATTTAACTTTATCTAGACTAATATCACCGCTAATGGTAGCTATTTTAACATTGTCAACGATCACATCAATAAGATCGATGTCGCCATGTTTACCATTTATATTCAATAATGATATTTCCTTAGGGATTGCCACTGATAATGTTCCGTCTTGGAATAACGAGAACAATTTCGGATCTGAACCGTCCTTATCTAACGTAATGAAAAGTGTATCATCTTCCACATAGCGTTTCACTTTCAACTCACTTTGCTTGATATTAAAGTAACTACTTGCTTCATTAAATTCGTAATGAACGTCTTTATCGAAACTCTGATTGATCAAAACATCAACTCCGGCACTTTTGGTATCGATGATAACCTTGTTAATCATTGTTGATTTGACCAGCGATTGTTGTTTTTCGACCGGCTTGCTATCAACTGCATCATCAATGTTTTTTAACATCTCTTCAATAGAACCCAACGAATCGATAATCTGTTCTTCTGTGTGACCAGATTTTAAACCATAAACAAAATGATCTTCAAAATCGTCCATGATATCTTTTCTAAGTTGATCATCATATGGTTGTAGTGCTTTTTCTAATGCTTCCATATATTCTTGTCTGTTCATTTATTATCTCCTTTAAATCAAGATTGCAACTTTTTCAATAAAGTCTAACCACTCTGCTTTTAAATCTGTTTGATAAGTCTTACCTTTATCGGTAAGTTTATAATACTTGCGTGCTGGACCATTTGAGGATTCGATTAAGTATGTATCAACATAACTATCTTCCTTCAATCTTCTTAAGATTAAATAAAGGGTTCCAGTAGCCACTGTTAATTGTTGAGATATCGCCTCAGTTAACTCATATCCATATTGGTCTTTAAGAGCAAGTTGTGATAACACGCATAGTTCTAAAACTCCTTTTTTAAATTGAGCATTCATATTATTTTCCTTCTATCATTTATTAAGTCCCCATATTTGAGACAATGCCAAAAGCGTTGCCGATAAGATAATATGTGTGCGATACAAACGTGAGCGACTTTTCTTATAAGTAATGACTGATGATTGACGATTTTGTAACACCCTTTCAATCGAACCAGCATTGATGAGTTCAGCTTGATCAATTTGTGAAGATAAACGATTCTCTAGTGTAATATCCATATAATTCATAAGAGTATCCTCCTTATGGCTATATGATAACACTATCTATGTTGTTTTGCAACATAGTATTTTATAAAAGTTAGCATTTTTTAAAATTTCTTCAAATATTCACTATAAACGCTGGTCTAACCAGTTAAGATATTTTTGATAATAGTGATAAACATGTTCTTCATTAAATGGCTCTTTATTATTATCAATCATTTCCCCAAGTTTATTGATGGTATAACTCAATATATCTTTTACTATTAAAGGATACTGCATTATTGATTGATGTCTACGATACTCCTCTTGATCAAGGATACTGTAATGATGATCGGGGAAC
>JAQUCI010000040.1 GCA_028686295.1 Erysipelotrichaceae bacterium
ATTAGCGATAAATATGTTACAAATATTAAAAAGTCAGGGACTAATAAAAAAACAGCGCTTAGCTGAACTTTTAGAGACAAATATCAGAAATATCATTGAACTTAAGAAAGAACTTGAGATAGCTGGGTATCTAATAGAAGTTAAAAATGGTAAAAATGGAGGTTATAGGCTAAATGATGAACACTTATTACCAATCAGTCCTCTAACCAATGATGAGATAAATGCTTTAAATAATGCATATCATTATCTTAAGCAATCATCAATTTATTTGAAAGACAGAAACTTCGATCAAGCTTTTATTAAGGTCATCGCTAATCATATCCAAACGCAAGATAGTCTTCATCCACTGATCATTCAGACGCAATTAAGTATGTCACTTGAGTTACTATATCGATACTATCAAATGATAAAAGAGGCGATAAGTGAACGGTTTAGATTAGAGATCGCATATCGTCCACAAAATAAGAAGATTAAAAGATGGATATTTCACCCCTATGAGCTTTTTCAATATCAAGGAATGTGGTATGTGCTTGGATTTAGACAAGCAGATCAAAAAGATAAAGCGAAAACGATAACACTAAAATTGAACCGCATCGTAAGCTTAAATAAATTAGAAATCCCGTTTAGTATTCCTGATGGTTTTAATATCAAAGCCCATGTATCTCAATTTGGCATGAAGATTGATAAGAAGGAAGAGGTTGTCTTAAAGATTAAGAATCGTTATTATGTAAGTGAATATGTATATGGTGAAGAACAAAAAATAGTTGAACTGGATGATGATACGATCTTATTAAGCGTAGTCATGCAGAATGAATTGACGATCAAGCAATTAGTAAACAGTTTGGGAGCTGATTGTGAAGTGATTAAACCAAATTGGTTAAAAAAAGCGATACTAGATCAAAGTATCGCTATCATCGATATTTATAAAAAAAGTGCTTAAGCACTTTTTATTGGTCTAAGAAATCAGGATTTGATTCAAGTAGCGCCTCATAGACATTTTTATCATAAACAGTAAAGTTACCAGCTCTGACAAAACTTGTGATAGCTTCACTAATGATCGTATCATCCTGTTTTAAGGTTGCGATGAAGTCTTCCTTGATCGATATGGGATCAACATCAACGATCTCGATTACGTTAAATAAAGTGCCCTCTACATTTACGACAACAGCATCCAAGATTTGAGCACTATCATAGCTTTGGATCGCTAACAACGCATTTCCACTTACATTAGTTGAAGCGTTGTGAATTAGTTGGGGTTCACCAGTATAATTGTCATTACCATAAGTTGCGACCATTTCCTTAAAATCAGCACCATCTTTGATCAGTTCTAATGCAGTATTGGCAGCTTCTTTATCAGAGGACTGTAACATTCTGACCATTTTTGGTTGATATTCTTCGATCATACTATCGTAATTATCTTCAATATATTTTCCTACAAGTGCATCTTGTTTGCTAAAGAGCATCATATCATTGATATAAGCTTCTTCACTGGTATAACCCATATAGCTAAGATATAAGTTAAAATAAGATTCATCACTTGCTTTAAGTTGATCGATAACATCATTTACTTCAGCGATTATCTCGCTATCATCACCAATCTCTTCTTGATAGATCATATCTATCAACTTATTTGTAACAAGAGCAGTAGCGTTGGTAGATACCAAAGCTTCATAAAATTGTCCACGTGTATATTCTTTATCATCAACACTGATGACAGCTTCTTCATTGGCACTAATTTCAGCATAGGGATCTGTAGAACAACCACTTAGCGCAAATATGGCAACCAATAAGATTAATGATAGTTTTCTCATTATTGTGCTACCTCCACTTTCTCATATCTCAACATAGATTCAATCTGTTGTTTAAGTTCATCATTACCATGATAATCAATATCTCGTTTTTGATATTCACTCCAAATTACTCTTTGACTTAGATTATAATAATTTGTTACAGCCAGCATAAAGCCGTCTTCTAATAACAGATCATCAAGCTGGATCGAATCAATTTGGATCAAATGATAACCGTATTGTGATTTGACCCATTCGCTTATTTCACCTTCATCCATAGCGAAAGCTGCTTTTGAAAATCCTTCATCAAGTGAACTGTCAAGATCGGCATAGCCAAATCTTCCCCCGTTGCTAGCAGATGAATCATCAGAGTATTTTTCAGCAATACTAGCAAATGTCTCTCCATTAGCGAATGCTGCATCAATTTCTGCCATTCTAGCGCTCTCATCAGCGGTAGGTGCATCAGGATCTTCACACATAACTAAGATGTGACTAATAATCCTTGGTGCTTTAGCGGTAAAAAACTCTAAAGATAATTCATCAATGTTATCATTGATATAAGCAGCATTTAACTCTTCTAACATTAATGAAACAAGGATGTATTCTTCAAGATCTTCAACTGTTGAATAACCTAATGCTTTAAGCGATGGTAGAAGATAACTCTCATATTCTTCACCATATTGTGATTTATAATATGAAAGATAATTATCATAGATAAGTGATGCTTCTGATAATAAGTCCTGATCAGGTTCAAAAGCATTTCTTATTGTCGCCGCTTGTATGAAATTATACGCTACATCGGCCGCATGATCATCAAACATTTCATCGTATAGATCATCAGCGGTTACTGCAATATCATTATATTCGAATATGACATCTTTGCCATCGATCGTCTTACCTTTGAAATCTTCTGTATCGTTATTAAGCGCAAAAAAAGCAATAGCGATAAAGAAAAGGACACCGACAAGAGTCACAAACCAATACTTTTTAATATAATCACTCATAAGATCCTCCTAAATGTGAAACCGCACTAATTATAAGTTATTTGACAGGTCTTTGCAATATTTCTACACAATAGTGACAGTACATTAACTTATGTTAATTGAGTAATATGGTTATTATGTGAACAATGTGATGATTTAGTTGTTATTTACCGATAAAAGATAGTATCAAAGGCAAAAATTCACATAGTGTGCTATAATCGTTTTCGTAAATAAGATGTGGAAGGACAGATATATATGGCTAAATTAATTATTGAAGATCTACATGTAAGTGTAGATGATAAAGAGATATTAAAGGGGGTTGACCTTACTATTGATGATGATCAGATCCATGCATTGATGGGACCAAATGGTAATGGAAAATCAACCCTTTTAGCTGCTATAATGGGTAATCCTCGATATACGGTAACTAAAGGGAAGATAACTTTCAATGATCAAAATCTCTTAGCGATGAGCGTTGATGAAAGAAGTAAAGCGGGCATATTTTTGGGCATGCAAAACCCTGTTGAGATACCTGGTGTGACTAATTCTGATTTCTTAAGAGCAGCGATCAATGCTAGACTAGATAAGCCTCAACCGTTATTTGGTTTTATCAAAGATATGGAAAGAGCGATCAGCGATCTTCAAATGAAGTCTGATCTTGCTCATCGTTTTTTGAATGAGGGTTTTAGTGGTGGTGAGAAAAAACGTAATGAGATCATCCAATTACAGTTACTTAAACCAAGTTTTGCGATGCTTGACGAGATTGATTCAGGGCTAGATGTTGATGCCTTGCAAATAGTGGCTGATGCTATTAAAAAACAACACGAACTTACTAAAATGGGGTTGATGATCATATCACATTATGGACGTTTCTATGATTTGCTTAAGCCAACTAAGACACATGTCATGATCGATGGTCAGATAATATTGGATGGTGATGAAACGCTAATCGAGCGTATCGATAAAGATGGTTATGATTGGATAAGCGAACAATTTGATGTTAAGATCCAAAAAGAAAACAAGGTACGGATGGTGTATCGTTTAGGCACCTGTGCAATGAGCGAGAAAAGTAAATACCATGCTAACTAATATAATATGTAATAAGGATACCGTTATCAATATCAACGATAAGGATGAAATTGAACTCCTATTAAAAGTAGATAATGACTTAAAATTAGTTTTAAATGTTAAAGAAAATGCGCACGCAATAGTACAAATAAGGATAACGGGTAAAGATCATAGTTTAATGATCACATCAAACATTGAAAAGTATGCTAAGTTGACGATTATTTATTGGAATGAAGCTGATAATCTTCGTATCAACGAGGAAGTTGAAATATATGACCATGCTGACTATCGAATAGCATATGGCGAACTAGAACTAAAGAAAGTTGAAAGAGAAGCACATTATCATTTACTTGGATATCAAGCAAGGATTGATCTTGTTAGCGTTGCGATCATCAAAGATCATATAAAGGCAAGCTTAAATGCCCATCATCAAGGTAAAGAATCGTTTTCTCATATCCAAACTTATGGTGTGTTACTAAAAGATGGTGAATATGACATGGTGGCTAATGGTCACATTAAGAAAAAAGCGACCCTTAGCAAATCTCATCAGGTTTCAAGAGTACTAACATTAACTGATAAACAAAAAGCTAAGGTAACACCTTTATTGTTAATTGATGAAAATGATGTTGAAGCATCACATGCCATGAGCATAGGTCAATTAGATGAAAATCAATTGTATTATTTACAAAGTCGAGGACTTTCAAAAAATGAAGCTTTGGGTCTAATGAGTAGAGGTTATCTAATGGCTATGACAAGTATCATTGATGATGAAGAATTGAAACTTAAGATTCAAACACAAATAAATAAGAAGGTAGAAAACACATGTTGGATGTAACTAAGATCAGAAAAGATTTTCCTATATTAAATAAGGATGATGGACTTATCTATCTTGATAGTGCAGCAACAAGCTTAAAACCAAAGAAGGTTATTGATGCTGTTTTGGCATATTACCAAGATTATACGGCTAATATCCATCGTGGTGACTATCGATTATCTTTAATGGCTAGTGAGCTTTATGATAAAGCACGTGAAAATGTAGCTGATTTTGTTAATGTCAGCGCAACTGAGATAATCTTTACTTCAGGATCAACAGCTAGCTTGAATCAAGTTGCTTATCAATTTGGTCTAGATATCTTACAAGCCGGTGATGTCATCTTAACAACAGAGACTGAGCATGCAAGTTCTATTTTGCCTTGGTATCAAGTAGCGAAGAAAATTAATGCTAAAATAGAATATGTACCATTGAATAATGAAGGTTTGATCACGATTGAAAATTTCACAAAAGCAATGCATGATCAAGTCAAGATAGTTGTTACAACGCATGTGTCAAATGTCTTAGGACATGTAAATCCAATTAAAGAGTTAGCTAGGATAACTCATGATCATGATGGATATATCGTTGTAGATGGAGCTCAAGCAATTCCACATATGCTAATCGATCTTAAAGATCTTGATGTTGATTTTTATGCCTTTAGTGGACATAAGATGTTGGCTCCAACAGGAGTTGGCGTATTATATGGTAAGAGATGTTGGTTAGATAAGATGTTGCCTTTATTTTACGGTGGTGGTAGTAATGCACGTTTTGATAAACAGGGTAATATCACACTAAAAAATACACCAGAGAAATTTGAAGCTGGTACACCATCAATTGAAGGTGTACTAGGACTTAGTGCAGCGATTGATTACTTAAGAGACATTGGAATGGATAATGTTTTAATGCATGAAGAAGAACTCAGTAAGTATTTACTAACTAAACTGCATGAGTTAAACAATGTGATCATTTATAATCCTTCAGTAAAAAGTGGGATAATAGCTTTGAATGTAAAAAATATCTTTTCGCAAGATGTAGCGGCATATCTTGATCATCATCATATTGCTGTAAGGTCTGGTAATCATTGTGCTAAGATCTTGAATAATGTTATACAGGTAACGGATACGATCCGTTGTAGTCTTTATATCTACAATACTAAAGAAGATATCGATGAATTTATTAGAGTACTAAAAGATGTGACCCTTGAAAAATGTATCGATTTGATCATATAGGAGGTTGAAGATGAGTGAAATGTTAAAAGACCCGATGATCTTAAGGCAATTGATCATGGATCATTATGAGTTTCCACGTAATCATGGATTAGTTGATGATACCACTTATTCACAAAAACACATGGCTAGTGAATCATGTATTGATGATATCGTCGTTCAAGTTAAGATTATAGATGATAAGATCATTGATATTCGTTTTGATGGTGTTGCATGTACAATTTCTACTGCTTCAACATCTATGATGACTGAACTCTTAATCGATAAGACTCGATTAGAAGCAAAGAAGATCATTGAAGCTTATTTTATGATGATCGATAATCAACGATATGATGAAGCGATCCTAAATGAAGCTATCGCTTTTAGTAATGTTTACAAACAACCAAATCGGATCAAGTGTGCGACGATTGGTTGGAAAGCGATCAAGGAACTAATTGAAGAAGGTGAAGTTAATGAATAAAGATGAATTATTTAGTGGTGAAAATGAGTATAAATATGGTTTTAGCGATGAAGATATGAGTATCTATAAGATTGGTAAGGGTTTAAGCATTGAAGTAGTTAAAGCGATAAGTGCCAAGAAAAATGAGCCAGAATGGATGTTGGAATATCGTTTGAAAGCTTATGAACAATTTAGAAAAATGGATCTACCCAAATTTGGACCAGATCTTAACTTTATTGATTTTGAAGATTATACTTATTTTATTAAATCAAGCGAGAGTGTTAAGAATAATTGGGAAGATGTTCCTGAACCGATCAAGACCACTTTTGATCGATTGGGTATACCGCAAGCCGAGCGTGATTTCTTAGCTGGTGTAACGACCCAATATGAATCTGAAGCAGTCTATCACAATATGTTAAAAGAAGTGGAAGATGCAGGAATCATATTTTTAGATACCGACACGGCCTTGAAGTTATATCCTGAACTATTTAAAAGCTATTTTGCAAGTGTGGTAAGTAGTAATGATAATAAATTTGCGGCTTTGAATGGTGCTGTATGGTCAGGAGGATCTTTTATTTATGTTCCTAAAGGAGTAAAACTAGAGAAACCATTACAATCATATTTCAGGATCAATAGTGAAAGTATGGGACAATTTGAAAGAACGTTGATCATTGTCGATGATGGTGCTGATGTCCATTATGTTGAAGGATGTACAGCTCCAATTTATAGTAAAGATTCATTACATGCGGCGGTTGTTGAGATAATCGTAAATAAAAATGCGAAATGTCGCTATTCGACGATTCAAAATTGGTCAACCAATATTTTAAACTTAGTCACTAAAAGAGCTTTGGTCCATGAAAATGGTTCAATGGAATGGATTGATGGTAATCTTGGTTCACATGTTAATATGAAGTATCCAGCATGTATCTTAGCAGGTGAGTATGCTAAAGGGACGTGTATCTCAATCGCAGTCGCTAGCAAAGATCAATATCAGGACGCTGGTGCGAAAATGATTCATTTAGCACCACATACAACAAGTAATATCATCTCCAAATCGATATCACGGTTAGGTGGTCATGTTAATTATCGAGGACTTGTAAGTCATAATCAAAATGCAGACTACGCAAGAACCAATGTAGAGTGTGATACGTTAATTCTTGATGACCTTTCGTTTAGTGATACAATACCTACTAATCAATCATTAAATATGACTAGCACTATCGAACATGAAGCTACTGTATCAAAGATAAGTGAGGAGCAATTGTTTTATCTTATGTCACGGGGGTTAAACAAAGCTCAAGCTACTGAAATGATCGTCATGGGATTTCTTGAACCTTTTACTAAAGAGTTACCGATGGAATATGCAGTTGAATTAAATCAACTATTAAGATTAGAGATGGAAGGATCTATCGGATGAGTAAGGATCAATGGCGCAAATTGATCAAACAGAGAAGCTTATTCTTTGATAAGAATCGCCAAGATAGGGCTAATATCATAATTCAAGAAAAGATTTGGGAGATGTTAAGTGGCATTAATAGTTTTGCAATCTATATGAATATGGAAGATGAAGTAGCAACAGATCTTTTAATAGATAAAGCTTTTATAACAAATAAACTTATCAGTAGTCCTAAATGCATTGATAATGAAAATATGGTAATGGCTAAGATAGATTCTAAATTTAAGTTTACTAGAGGACAATTGAATATAAAGGAACCAACCGGGATGATAATTGATAAGAATGAGATAGAAGTTATCATCGTTCCAATGGTCGCCTTTGATAAGTGCGGAGTACGAATTGGCCATAATAAGGGCTATTATGATCGGTATCTAAGTGATTATAATGGATTAATGATTGGGATCGCATATCAATACCAAGAAGTAGATTCCATTCTAAAAGAGGATCATGATATAAACATGGATATGATCATAACGGAGCAGAACACATATATGATAGCTTAATGAAAGCGTTATCCAAATATCTGATTAATATGATAAAATAGAAATAGATTTAAATGGAGGCGTTATGAGCACAGTATATTCAAAAGATAAAGAGTATCATATTGGTTTAAGTGAAGGTGATGTTGGTAGATATGTAATCTTACCAGGTGATCCTAAAAGGTGTAAACTAATCGCTAAATACTTTGATGATCCAGTATTAATGGCCGATAGTCGTGAATATGTGACTTATACTGGTTATCTTGATGGGGTGAAAGTAAGTGTTACTTCTACTGGTATAGGTGGTCCAAGCGCAGCGATCGCAATGGAAGAACTAGTACATATCAAAGCAGATACATTCATTCGAGTTGGTACAAGTGGTGGTATGGCACTTGAGGTTGAAGGTGGCGATGTCGTGATCGCAAATGGTGCTATCCGTAATGAGGGAACCAGTAAGGAATATGTACCAATCGAATTTCCTGCAGTGGCTAATTATGAAGTAGTAAATGCTTTAGTCAAGGCAGCTAAAGATCAAGACCAAAAATATCATGTAGGAGTTGTACAATGTAAGGACTCATTTTATGGTCAACATGAACCAGCGATTAAACCGATCGGATATGAACTTATTGATAAGTGGGACGCTTGGTGTAAAGCTGGTGCCTTGACTAGTGAAATGGAGTCTGCGGCTTTATTCGTTGTTGGTAGCTATCTAAGGGTTCGAGTTGGTAGTATTCTGCTAGTCGTTGGTAATCAAGAAAGACGTAAGCAAGGTTTAAAAGACCAGATAGTACATGATACCGATGCAGCGATAAAAATTGCAATCGAAGCTATTAGAGAATTAATAAAGAATGATCGATAAAACGTCCTAGACGTTTTATTTTCTTAGGAGGTAAATAATGGAAGATAAACTAAGTAAAATGAGAACTTTTTTTAATATGGGAAATACTTTACCAATTAAAACAAGAAAAGAAGTTTTGATAAGATTAAGAAAAACGATCAAAGCTTATGAATATGAGATCATATCAGCACTTAAAAAGGATTTTAATAAGCCGTTAGCTGAAACTTATATGACAGAATTATTAATGGTTTATCGTGAAATAGATTTTCAGATCAAACACATCTTTAGTCACGCTAAGATAAAAAATGTACCAGTTGGTTTAGTGAATATTGGTGCAAAAGGGAGAATCGTTCCTCAACCTTATGGTTTGGTTTTGATAATGTCACCATGGAATTACCCATTTCTATTGACGATCCAACCATTGATTGGAGCAATCGCAGCGGGAAATGTCGCAATCGTAAAACCGAGTGATTATAGTAAAAACACATCTTTACTCATAAAGAAGATTATTAATGAGGTTTTTCCTTGTGAATGGGTTGACGTTATTTTAGGTGGAAGAAGTATCAATACAAAGTTACTTGATCAAAGATATGACATGATCTTTTTTACTGGAAGTCCAATTGTTGGTAAATTGGTCATGGAAAAAGCAAGTTGTTATCTTACTCCAGTTATCTTAGAGTTAGGTGGTAAATCACCCTGTATAATTGATGAGGATGCCGATTTAAAACAAGCCGCAAGGCAGATCGTTTGGGGTAAGTATTTAAATGGTGGGCAAACTTGTATTACTGTTGATCATGTTTATATTAAGAAGCATCAAGCACAAACATTTGTTGATCATTGTATTACATATATAGAAGAGTTTTATTATGTTAAAGATAATCTATCTAGTGATATGTGTCATATTATCAATGAGCGACACTTTAACAGGATCATTGACCTGATCGACCCGTTAAAAGTAGTCTTTGGTGGAAACTATACTGAAGAAGAGCGGATATTAGAGCCTACGATCATGCTAGATGTTAATGAGAACGATAAGATCATGCAAGAAGAGATTTTTGGACCAATATTACCAATCCTATATTATGATGAACTTGATGAATTAATAGACAGTTTCAAACAAAAAGAAAAACCCTTAGCACTTTATTACTTTGGCAAACAAAAAGATAAGATTCACAAAGTTATTACTCAAACACAAAGTGGTGGGGGTTGTATCAATGATGTTATCATGCATGTTAGTGCCCACCATTTACCTTTTGGAGGATTAGGTAGTAGTGGTATGGGGGCTTACCATGGTAAAAAGACTTTTGATGCTTTTACGCATCATCGTAGTGTTTTTATCCAATCAAATATCTTTAAGTTAAATTATCGATATCCGCCGTATTTTAAGATTACTAAACTAATCAAGAGGTATCTGATGAAAAGCTAGTTTATTTATTACTTGTTTTGCATTTATCAATGAAGTAATTAAATAATGCAAGGTGTTTCTCATCTTCGATCATCCGTTCTGGATGCCATTGAACTGCAATTATCTTATCATTATCTTCAATTGCTTCAATGATGTCATCATCACTATAGGCGCTAACCTTAAAGCCTGCAGCAACCTTATCTATAGCTTGGTGATGAAAAGAATTGACTTGATATCTATCATCATAAATATGATAAAGTTGGGTATCTTTGACAATTGATATTGGATGCTTTGATTTGTTATTAGCTAATGGTGGTTCTAGTAGATTTTGTTGGTGATAGGTATTATCAATATGTTCATGTTTTTCATGAATATCTTGAATTAAGTTACCACCAAATGCGACATTAATGACCTGTATTCCTCGACAAATACCCAAGATTGGTTTATTTACGCTTTTAAAAGCTTTGATCAGTAAAAGATCAGTTTCATCTACTAGTTTTGGTGCTGGAATGGTTAAGGGGCTTGGTTTTTGATCATAAAAAACACTGTCAATGTCTTCACCACCAGTTACTAATAAACCATCAAACATTGATATTATCTCATCAATGTCATTATCAATACGATGAGGGGCTAAAAAGGGTAAGCCATTTGCCGCATATATGGCATCAATATAGCTTGTATAAATCTGAGCTTTACTTTTACCATTGTTAAGGTCGATTCTAGTTGTGATCAATATTTTTGGTTTCATTTTATTCTCCTAAACGATAGATATGATAAATATTATATTATATTTCACATAATTTAACACAATTTTACGATTATTTAGCGTATATTATTTGTTATATTTTCATTGTAAGAAAAAACTTACCTGCACGGATGAACCTCTTCTCCTGCAAATTAATTCCCTTAATTGCCGTGCAGAATTCTATCCCCTTATAATGATAAAAGAAGAAAGACGTTAAACGTCTTTTTTCTTATTTTTTTTTAGATGATAGAGGATTGGTGCCAAATGACGATCGTGATAGGTATAAGAATCTAATACTTGTAATTCATTAAATTTTGATAATGAATTTTTAAAAATTTCATGCTCTATAGCGCCTTGAGCATGGCCAATATAGAATGTGATCATTAATGAAGCATGAGTTTTTAACAATGAACAGGCATCTTTGATAGCTGCTATAGTTGAAGGGGCTTGAGTTGTAATACT
>JAQUCI010000156.1 GCA_028686295.1 Erysipelotrichaceae bacterium
TTTTGTCTAAACCTATTAAATCATTCGCTATTTTTAGTGTCAATTTTACTCGATTTTGGCATTATATAGATAGTGTGTCAGCTCATATCAACACTCTGTTGAACTATGTTATCCTTTTGTGACAATTAGTGTGTTATAATTTTCAATATATAACCCTTTAATAGTCTATGAGTGCATTTATTTTACTAATAAACACACTTTAATCATTTTTTAACACTGTTTTGACGGAGGAATGAATAATGGAACAGAAAAGAATCGATAAAATTTATAATTATGTCGTTAACTACACCAAAAGAGCCCTATTGTTAAGAAATCAAAATGACATTGGTACTAGTGCTTTAGACATATCATTAGACTTAAAGATTGATAGAGCTAATGCATCAAAAGATCTAAATAGTTTATGGAAGGCCGGTAAACTAATAAAGATCGATGGTCGACCGGTTCTATACATCGATCATAATGAATTATCAGTTTTCTATCCCCATAAATTCTTTCCATTGTATGTGCCTGTTGGGGAGAAAATAATTAACTATCTTGAGAAAAACAACGTAGTAAATGAACAGCTTGATGAAAATAAAGCAGTCGATGCTTTAGATAGTTATATCGGTTCAAATGCTTCCCTAAAGGAAGTGGTTGAAAAAGCAAAGGCAGCCGTTGCTTATCCTCCCTATGGTCTACCTATCTTATTGATCGGCAATCCTGGTTCAGGCAAATTACGTTTTGCGGATGCAATATACCAATTCGCTATTCAAAAGAAATTTAAAAAACCCTCAAGTGAGTTTATTATTGTCAATTGTCAAAGTTATTTAAATAATTATGATATGCTTTTACACCTTTTGTATGGTACAAAAGATAAAAATAGGCGTATGGAAAAGGGGTTAGTTGATCAAGTTAACTCAGGTATTTTGTATTTTGATGGTATCAATAATCTTGATGCGAAGAGCTTAGCGATCGTTGTTGATCTTGTCAATAATCAACAGATGGAAATTAGTAACTCCGCCAATCGGCCAATATGTAATTCCACCATAATCGCTTCAATCGCAACAAATATTGATCATTCATTACAAAGAAGCATTGATTCTGTTTTCACTGTCAAACTTAATTTTCCAGATATTGATAAACGAAGTATCTTTGAAAAAATCGAACTAATATTTTACTTCTTTGCTCGTGAAGCAAAAACGATCAACATGAATATCCATATTGATAAAAATATATTGTTATTGTTTGCGGATGCGACTTACACTGAAAATGAAGTTGAAATGCGCACAGAGATAAAACTTGTTTGTTCTAACGCCTATCTATCAGCGAAAATGGCTAGATCAAGTGTTATTCATGTTGATTACCCCCACCTTACCAATCGACTACTATCATTTAAGCCAAATGATTTAAGCTATGATTCAAGAGCGCTCAACGTCTTATCATTAATACCTGAGGATTATTACATCTTTGAAGCTGATGGCAATTCCAGCGCTTTTAATTCACTTTATGACAAGATATCCACATCTTCAGCTAAAAACTTTAGATTGTTTCTTAATGAATTCAAAAGAAATCTAGATGCTATGTATCAATTTGATGATTACATTGTTGAGATTCTTGACACAACCAAAACCGCTGATAATGTGCTAATTAATCAGCTAAGTAATGAGATTTCCAATATAATCTATGATACTTTCTTTAGAGAATTATCTAGACATCAAAAATATAGTAATTTTCTAGAAAATAGAAAGTATCTAATCGGACTTTTACTACAGATATCTTATATGGCTAAATATGAAAATAATCCCCAAACTATAGCTGAAAGTGATGATGACCTATACATAATGACAAGGAGTATTCTAAATGAAATCGAATACTATTGTCATCATTATTTTACACAAACAGAAATAAATTACGCTTGTAGATATCTACAAATCGTTAGTCAAGAACTAACCACACGAAAAGTAAGTATCCTTGTTATTACTCGAGGAGAACATATTGCCAGCGAGATGGTAAAAGAAGCTAAAACATTAGTTCATAATATAAAGATTGAAGCCATTGATTATCATGACATTCAACTAAATGATGTACTTGAACTAGCAATCAATTATACAAATAAGATCGATCAAGGGGCTGGTGTTTTAATAATGGTCGACATGGAACCTTTAAATAGTATTGATGACCATATCCACAACATAACTGGCACTGAATGTAGAGTTATTTCGGATATTTCGTTAACCAAATTAACTACGGCGATCGAATATTGTGAAAAAGGATTTAGATTAAATGATATCAAGATAAACGATTCTTCTGTTGTAAAGAAAGAACATCAAGAAATAAAAGATGATTATATTTATAAGATGGTACACAAGGTTTTAGAATCAACACTGTCATTCATTAATCCTAAAAAAGCAGCCGATGTTTCACTAATATGCCTTAAACAATTACTCAATGACTTCTCCCTTGAATACAACGAAGAAATAGCGACTAAGTTTGTATCTCATACCATCAATATGTTTGAAAGGATCATAAAGAATGACCCTTTGAAATATCATCGTATGAGTTCCTTTGTTACTAAGAACCAAAAAATGATGGACATTATTGCTAAAGATATGAAATACGCTGAAGAGAGTTTTGGTATAACGATGCCTACTAGTGAACTAGCTTATATCTGTGAAATATTTACTGATAGAAGCATTATACTTTGATAAGTCTTGTAAACAGTATGTTTTGCTAATTTGTGTGTTAAATTTTATCTACTCCCCATACCTCTAGAACATTAATTCTAAAATCACATGAATATTATCTTTTATATATTTTTTCTT
>JAQUCI010000157.1 GCA_028686295.1 Erysipelotrichaceae bacterium
TCAAAAACATTAATGCAGTTCTACTTGATCGCATCACTATTATCCACTACCAATTCATAATCACCCCAATTAGGTACTATCAAAGAATTATCACTACCCTCAGTTACATAGAATGATGGACAAGGTAGATCACTATCAATGATAGCTTCTCCATGTAACACATTAGCCTTCAGAACAAAAAAACTAGTTTCAGGATCGTTATAGTGGCACTTAAGCATGATGAAATCATCTTCTGATAATGTGTTTTTCCTTACTTTATCATTAAATTCATCAATATTGAGGTAACAAATACCTAAATATAAAGGTTTACTATCGCTATTTCCTATCAATAAGAATTCTTCATTATCAGGATGATAACCAAAACTCGAAAAATCACACCGATTCACTGTTACTGAGATCAGTTTATGCGCTCCACTCGCTTGAGAACTTACATAAATGTTTAAATCTGTTGTTTGTCCAGCATTAGGCGATGTATCATGATGATTAGGTGCTAACCTGATAATGTAGCCCTCATCCTCTAATAAAGACATTGTATTCTTATCCATATTAGTTGGTCTTATCTTTATTTGATTCATAAGCTTACCATTTAAAATATTCATCTATCAAATCTTTGTAATCACCAAGACATATCATATGATGATTTCCAATTGAGCTCGTTAACATATATCTTAGATCTTCAGCACCAACCTTTAAACGTATCTGCGTTCTGCATAAATGTTGTTCATGAAGATTTTCAACAAGTTCACCTGTTGTCACAAAATAACGATCAAGTAAACCAGAAGTCTTAAATACAGTTACTTTACCAAGAGGTAGATCACCTGCAATAGCTACACCCAAACCAGATTCAAAATGAGTCATACATCTAAACGCTGACGGCATATTTATCGGAATTGTGCAGTGCGCAAAAACTATTTCATTATCTACATCGTTGATGCGTGAAGGATTCGCCATGAATATCGGTCTGCCACTTAATTCTCCTAATACACACATACTGATCAACGCTGGAACATCCCCTTCGCAACCAGCATAAACTCCTTCTGCATTCAAAATTGCCAAAGCTATACAACCAGTATTCTTGACTGGTTCTAAAAGGTCAAAACAACGTACAGTCACTCCATCTAATTGATACTTTAAACAAATACGCTTTAAGGCACCATAGATATCTAGTGCTTTTTCTAGCGTCTTCTCATCATATTTTTTATTCTTTAAAGTCTTAGTATATTCGTTCTCTTCATAACTGCCTTGATCGATTTCACTGAAGAATTCATCCATGCTAATATCTATCAACTCTATGCCATTTACTTCTTTGCTAATCTTAGCATCAACATCTGAAGCGATTAGCCAATCACTAGCTTTTCCAACTCTCCCAAGCCGAAGATTAGCCATTTTACGTTTGACTGCAAAGACTTTCGCCAAGCGTTGCAAACGTGTTGCCATTTGATCAATCTTTCCGTGTATAATCTCACCTTTTTGATCATGTTGCTGTAAAAAAGACAAAATTTCCATCGAAGCAGCCAATGAATTATTTTCACCACTTGTTAATAATATTATCGGTTTAGGTAGTTTAGAAAAGACATCCAAGAACATACCTTCCGTTCCACCACCACCAATAAATACGCAATTAAAATCAAATTCATGTAACTTCTCTAAAGGACTAACAATCATATCCAATCCCGATTTAGCTCCCAATTCTTCAATGATCGCATAATTCTGTGTATTTATCGCTTTGTTGGTAACATTATTACTTGCGATATAATAAACACCTACTTGCATATATTATTTTCCTCCTTAACATTACTTAAATGATACTCTTTTTTTTACAATTTAGCCATATCATTCAAACATATAACACAAAAAAGATCGGTTTAACCAATCTTTTCTTAAATTAAATCTCGATACGAGATCAATTCTATATTATTATCTTTGACCCATTGCTTGATCATTGGTGATACACACATGGCATGATCTTTTATCCTCTCAATCGATAAGGTCGTAATACCGGATAACAGGACTTGATCAAGGAAACCTGGATGACCACCAAGAATTACATATTCATGTTTAAGTAACTCATCAGCATGATCCATAACTCTTTTTACCACATCTAAATTTAACTGAGCTTGTAAATCAAATTCTTTCTTATCAAAATGGTTATTCTTTCCTACTGGCAATGAATAAAAATCATACTTTTCTTGAATTTCATGTGAATAAACTACACCTTTTTCATGACCGATTTCAGCTACTGTATTAAAATAAGTTGGAACTGTTCTTCCTATTGAATGTGTGTGAACATATTCAGGTTTTTTACCAGCTAATCTAATATATTTATCGTATTGTGCTAATAACTCTATCCTCACTTCATGCTTAGGCCATAATTTTGCTCTTCCTTCTTCACTTTGATAAAGTGGATCTTGATATTTAATGCGTGATAATATAAAGTTCCCATCATTATCTACAAGCGTTGGTATAAGCTTAGGATCAGCTACGCATGGACCTGAGACAATATTAAAGTCTATACCAAAACAAAGATCTGGATATTCGGGCATTAGTGATACAGCATATTCACAATCAGACATATTTGTGAATAGACCAGTACAGGTTAATATACCATTTTCTTTAGCATCAAGCATGCCCAATGTACACCCTTTTGAAAACCCGTAATCATCACCTCTTACTAATAATTTCATTTAGTTCTCCTTTTATTAATCTTATTCTATATTAGTATCTGATAATAGAAATATCAAAAAGTGACATAATAAAAGACCGTATAATGACGGTCTAACTGACTCAATGGTCGG
>JAQUCI010000158.1 GCA_028686295.1 Erysipelotrichaceae bacterium
GTTTCTTTTGTTACTCTTAGTAGATCAAAATATAGAAATTGTATTGTTTGTTTTAAATATTCAAATTTATACGTACTAAGTATTTTTATAAAGCTAAAATAAAAAGTTGAATTAACTCAACTTTTATTAATATCAATGGTGGACGATAAGGGACTCGAACCCATGACCCCCTGCACGTCAAGCAGGTGCTCTCCCAACTGAGCTAACCGTCCGTGTGTAAATATATTAGCATAACTAAGATATTGAGACAATATCGATTACAGTTTAATAATCATCATCAAAACTATTATATAAAAGAAAAACAGTCTCTCCAGGATTAAAGGTTCTGATCTTGTTTTTGATCCGTTTGTGTCGATAGCGCTTCCTAACCATAGTTTGTAAAACTGTTCCACCACGATAACCATGAACTATTGTTATCGCTCTTACAGCTTTTTCTAAGCCATCAATCACATTATTTAAACAAACGATCGCCTCTGGTTCACTCATGCCGTGTATATCAACAGTTTTACCTTCATAATCCATCTTTAACATAATATTTATTCCTGCCAACATAATTATAACATAACTTGGCGGATGTCATAATCAATTATCGTTGTGTTATAATGATTGAGCGGAGGGTATCATGAATTATCAGTTCGTTAGTGATCTTAGTGAAGAACATTATCAGATGTTTGCTTATGAACATCCTTTATATAATCTTTATCAAAGTGTACAGTGGTCAAGAATAAAGAGAGAATGGGAAAGTTTTTATGTTGGCTTATATAATGAGGATGAGTTAATAATAGCTTGTTTGGTCTTATGTCGCAAATTACCATTAAATAGAACATTGTTTTATTTACCCAAAGGACCATTAGCTGATTTTAATGATAAAGAAGCTTTAAGTGCTTTTTTTGATGGCTTAAGATCATTGGCGAAATCAAAGCATGCAATATCAATCAAGATTACGCCAAATATTCGCTTGAGTAGTGTATTATTCAAAGAAATAGCCAAACATCAACCAGTGAGAGAATCAAAAATTATCGAAAATATAGAAGCATGTGGTTTTACACATTATGGCTTTAATTTAGATATGTATGAAACAGCTCAGCCGCGTTTTTGTGCAGCTTTCTATTATTATGATCAATGGTTACAAAGTGATAGTAAAGCTCTTAAAACGGCTAGTAAAGCACTTAAAAAAGGTGTTGAATTAGAATATCTTGATCATTCGCAATTGGCTTTATTTGCTAAGATAATGGATTATACATCAAAACGCAAAAATATATCTTTACGAAATGAAGAATATTATCAAAGGATCGTAGATAATTTTAATGAGGATGCTTTAATCGTTGTCAGTAAAATCGATCTAAAGAAACAGTTAGATGATGATCAAAAGCGTTTAGCTGAGTTAGAGGATCAGATCAACAACAAACTATCATCAGAAAGAAAGATCAAAGGATTAATTGAACAAGTTGAGAGCTTAAAAAAAGAAATTAGTTTTAAACAGGAATCAATCTCAATCGAACAAGATGTTGTATATATTAGTTGCCTTTTAGCGGTAAAGGTAAAAGATACCGTAGAAATGTTGTATGCAGGAATGAATGAACGTTATCGAAAGTATTATGGTAGTTATCTTACATATCTTGAAGGTATAAAATGGGGATATGAAAGAGGTTGTATCAGATGCGATTTCGGAGGTATTCCAGGAACGCTTGATGATGGACTTACAGAGTTTAAAGGATATTTTCAACCACATGTTGAAGAATATATTGGTGAATTTAATATGATCATTGATCCAATGATGAATTCTCTATTTAATCATGCTTTAGCATTTTTTAAAGTAATACGAAGGATCATAAGGGGATTTAAAAAATGATGGAATTTGTTAAGGGGTTAACCCCAGATGAATTTGATACGTTTAATCGCCAGTGTCAGTATGATCATTATCAAAAAAGTACAAATTTTGGTGAATTGAAAAACATTGAGGGATTTAAATATTGCTTGGTCGGTGTTAAAAAAGATCATCAATTAGTTGCGACAGCATTGCTCTTATACAAACATGTTGTTTATCTAAACAAAGGATTTTGTTATGTACCGTATGGGTATAACATTGATTATCATGATGAAAAACTATTGAGTTTTTTTAATGACAGTTTGAGAAAGTTCATCCAAAAGGAGTATCGTGCTTTCTTTTTGAGGATTGATCCCAATGTTAGCATTTTACAACATGATAAAGACGGCAAAGTCACAACAGATGGTTATGATCATCGTTATATCAGTGATCATTTAATAAAAGATGGATTCATGCATCTAGGTTATAATTATGGATACAGTGGTAATTGGTTATCGCGGTATACTTATGTTCTTGATCTAAAGCCTGATCTAGATGTGATCTTGAAAGGGATTAAAAACTATAATAATCATAATAAAAAAAATGAACTAAGAGATATTCGGGTCACAAAAGGAACAAGGTCGG
This sequence comes from Erysipelotrichaceae bacterium, assembly GCA_028686295.1. Lineage (GTDB taxonomy): Bacteria > Bacillota_I > Bacilli_A > Erysipelotrichales > Erysipelotrichaceae > JAQUCI01. The sequence continues at coordinate 2,453 of JAQUCI010000158.1, forward strand.
ATCTTGTTCACTTATATCAAGCTCAATTAGTATTGGCAAAAAAAGAAAAGTTCATTCCTAAGTCGTTAAGTTATTTTACAGCATTTTATGATAACTTTGAAGACATGGTAACCCTATACATTGCTCATGCGAATCTAGAAAAAGCATATCAAAATTTACTTGATGAAAAACAAGAACTTGAAAGCCAGATAGTATCATTAACTAATGTACAGAGGAAAAAACAAGCACAAGTACAGATCGATGCACTAGATAAAGAGCTCAATGAGATGGTCATTAATGGTTATCATTTGATGAAAGATACTATATTAGGAGCGAA
>JAQUCI010000159.1 GCA_028686295.1 Erysipelotrichaceae bacterium
CTTCTGATTGCATCTCTACTACTTTTACGATTGAACCAAATAGGTTCTTTCTACCTTGTGATGCCCAAACATCGATCACTTCTGCCATCGGTGAAGATGGGGTGATCGGGTAGATACATGCAACTTCAGTAAATGCATAAGCAACATGAGATGTTGCGTTATTACCATCCATTGACATGAATTTTTTTGCCATGTTATACCTCCTAGAATGTTTCTTTCAACATAGTAATTATAATCCAAAAAGTGATATATTGCTATCCTTTGCTAACCCTTATTTGCCATAATGATAAGTAATTAACAATTTAGTTATGACTAACCATTACTTTTTTCAACTACATTAGCTTTATGTACAACAACTTGTTGATAGGGAATATCGATACCATCTTTATCAAATCTCTCTTTGATCAAAAGCCTAATATCTCTTTCAACTTGCCATTGATTTAATGCTTTGACTTTTGCGACTACCGTAAGATCGACACTTGAGCCATTGAACCCACTAACTCCCATTACTTTTGGATTTTCGATAAACAAATCTTCATTATCATTCTTGTAATTATTAAGCTCTTCTTGAACGATCGCAATAACGTCTTTAGTATTGGCTTCATATGGTGTAGGAACGGTTATAACAGCTGTGTTATAATCGTTAGAATAGTTTATGACATTAGTGATCGTACCATTAGGTATGATGATCTTCTGCCCCTTAAAACTCCTAAGATAGGTAACACGCATTGCGATCGAAGTCACAACTCCTTCATATTCACCAATCTTAACAAAATCACCTACAGCATACTGTTTTTCAAACATCATAAAGAAACCAGTCACAACATCTTTGACAATACTTTGAGCCCCAAAGGAAATCGCTAAACTACCAAAACCAGCGGTTACCATCAAATTACCGATCACATTTCCAAAACCTAATTGATATAAGACCAAGGCAATGAAAATGAAATAGATGACATAGCGACCAATGCTTCTTAATAAAGTCATTGCCGTAACTAATTCACGACTTTTTTGCTCATCAGGATTCTCACTAGCCTTCTTTATCGTCTTAGCAGTATATTTGCTTAGCTGATTCAAGATTAACTTAGCAGCGATCGCAAAAATGATGATCATAAACGCAGCACTTATGATAGGAAATAGATTATCTTGGATCGTATTCCATAACTTACTCATAAAACCAATACTCTCTTCAGTATTATCGATAACACCATTCACAATAACACCTCCATCCTTTTTTACTTTATCAAATTTAGGCAGATATTACCAACCAAACTAATTGAAATCACCTTTTGCGTGTGTTATTATTAGTAGGCAAATCTAGGGGTGTAGTACAATGGTAGTACAGCGGTCTCCAAAACCGTGGATGCGAGTTCAATTCTTGTCACCCCTGCCAACCACGAAAAAAAAGTCCTTCAAATTATGAAGGATTTATTTAATAGAAATCTATATTTATAAACCTCTAAAACTACTATATAACCTTATTAATCAATAATTCTTCAATATCCTTAAACAACCCTAATGCGAAATCATCTCGTCGATGACCTTTCAATTCTAAGTAAGCTCGTGGTTGTTTAAAGGCCTCACTATTTTAGAAATAAAATTGTCTTTTCTCTAATCCATGTAAATCATAATGCTTGAAATCAATTGGATACAGAGCAACAGGAATAATGATCTTACCTTGACTAAGAAGTAAAGGAATTTCCTTATCAATAATATAGTTTGATACCAGAAAAGCGGGACTCACAAGTAAAATACCTAGATCTGATCGCTTAAGCGCATCAAGTATCTCATTTTCCCACAGTTGCCCAGATTTGATCTCAATGTCTTGCCATAACTGATAATTGAAGTTTATCGACGCTTTGAGATGATAATCAAAGCGATCTCTAAAATTCTCAACCAATCTTTTATTCTTATGTGCATATGAAATAAACAAACGAATCTCTTTTTTCTTTCCCATAACTATACTCCCTGTTGTTTCCAATCGCTAAAATATCTTTCATAATCTAAATTTATTAGCCAAGTATCTCATTCATTAATTCTAAGTATGCATCATCAAGAGCTTCACCTGTCAATTCTTCATACTTACTAACTTATTCACTATTCGAGTCATAACAGTTGACTACATAGCAACGAATGCTCGGTATGTATTTTGAATTATTCATAATATAGAATTGTACATGTTTGTGCATTTTGATAATAGCCTGAACTCAATTGCTTTTCTTCTGTTAAAAAATACAGTATCTTAAAATCTTTAGATAACACAAAATAACCATCAATGTCATTATTCTCTAACGGTAACGTAAACTCATCATAATAATGATCCATAACACTTGTGAACTCTCCACTGAAAGAGTATAAGTTATATTCAAACAAATCATTTACAACCGCTTCATAATTTCCAGCATATAATGTACTATCAAAAGTAATAAATTCCGGGCAATGATAATCTAAATGTTTATATTCACCAAGTGTCGAATATGGTGGTTCATTACATGATTCTTCAATCGGCTCTTTCTCTTCATCAATAGAATCCATTTCAATATTTGTATTAGTACAACCAAAACACAAAAATAAAATCAACATTATCGTAATATGTATATTCATAGCAACTCCAATTCTTTGCTTTAATTATACATGTTTTTAAAAAGTAAATACTTTCAAACTTTATAATAAAAAAAGACCTTTTAGATCAAATGGTTTAAAAGGTCTTTACTTGATCATTAATATCTGAATATTACAG
>JAQUCI010000041.1 GCA_028686295.1 Erysipelotrichaceae bacterium
TACAGTGGCTGTATTAGCTATAATGATCACAGCGCCTTTAGGAGCGATAGGAATTGATCGCAGCTATAAATATTTACTTACTGAAAATGATAAGTAAACCTTTACAAATATCGTTTATTGTTTTACATTGCTAATAAATAGTCTAGGAGATCAATATGAAAATTATTACTAAGCAATTTAATGAATTATCATTAATAGAACTTTATGAAATATTAAAAGCTCGAATCAATGTCTTTGTGGTTGAACAAAAATGCCCATACCCTGAAATAGATGATAAAGATAAAGAGGCTTATCATGTCTTTATCAAAAATGATCAAGAAATAGTTGCCTATTTAAGAGTATTAGCGCCAGGAGTTAGTTATAAAGAAGCCTCAATTGGTAGAGTCTTGACTACCAAAAGAGATATGGGATATGGCAATTTGATCATGAATGAGGGAATCAAGCTTGTTAATGAAAAGTATGGTTTAATCACCATTAGAATAGGTGCACAATTATACGCTAAAGGCTTCTATGAGCGCTTTGGTTTTTATCAAGTATCAGATGAGTACCTTGAGGATGGTATAGCCCACATTGAGATGGTGAGAGAAAAAGACTAAAAACGGGAAACCGTTTTTTTAATCTTTCCTTGTGACTATTTTAATTAGCAAAGATTTCCTTAAATACTAAAAACGATAAAAAAATCTATCAAAACAGCTATATTTGAAATAAATAAATAATATTTATGATACAATATAAAAAACATTAGTATTGAATCATAGATATTCACTTTATAACTTAAGTAGGAGCGGTAATGAGCATCATAAACGGCTTTATTAGTAATATAGTGCCAATACTATTTATATATTACATGTTAAAAACAAAGCGAATTAACAAAAAAGATATTGGTATGGTTTTTATTTACACTGCTTTATCGATATTTGTAATTTTTGTTTTTGCTATGATTTTATTGTCTTTAAATATAGATACAGGACAAACGATGAAACCAATATTTATTGCTTTATATGCACTAGCAGAAGAGGTTTCGAAATGGTTTGTATTTATCTATTGTTTCAAGAGTAACAAAACGATGAGTAAACTTGTTTTGTGTGGTCTTGTTTTTACAATCATTGAGCGAATTCTTAATATAAATGGATATGCTCATAGTCCTATTTTTACAAACATCTTCTTTTTTTCTCATTCATCGATGATGGTAATATCATATTATCTTATTAATAAAACAAGTAAATCGAATATCAAACTGGTTTATTTGATAGGGATATCATCACTATTTCACTTTACGTACAACTTACTAAGTAAAAGCGATACATTAGACTTCTTGTATGGTTACTTCTTTTCTTTTTTAATGGTGGTGAGTTGGAATATAATTAAACACAAAAGAATCGACTTTCTAAAAACAATAAGCGAGTTTTAGCTCGCTTATACTTTGAATTGAGAATTATATAACTTAGCGTAAATACCATTTTCAGCTAATAGTTTATGATGATCGCCACGTTCTTCAATACCTTGGTCAGTGATCACAATGATCTCATCAGCGGCTTTGATCGTGGATAATCGATGAGCAACTACTACTGTTGTTCGATCTTTTGCTAGTTCTTCAAGTGAGTTTTGGATTAATAATTCAGTCGCATTATCCAAAGCAGAAGTAGCTTCATCCAAAATCAGTATCGGAGGGTTCTTTAAGAAGACTCGAGCAATCGATATTCTCTGTTTTTGACCACCTGATAGTTTTGCCCCTCTTTCGCCAATATAGGTATCATAACCATCAGGTAAGGTCATGATATGATCATGGATATTAGCTTTCTTGGCGGCTGCGATTACTTCTTCATTACTAGCATCAAGTTTACCTACCAAGATATTTTCATAAATAGTACCAGTAAACAGGAAAACTTCTTGTTGTACGATACCGATATTCTGTCTTAATGATCTTCGGGTAAAATCTTTAATATCGATATCATCAATCGTTATCGTTCCACTTTCTACTTCATAAAAGCGTGGTATTAAATGACATAAAGTTGTCTTTCCTCCGCCAGATGGTCCAACAAAAGCGATCGTATGACCAGCTTTAATTTCTAAACTAATGTTTTTTAAGATGTTTTTACTTTCATCATAGGAAAAGCTTACATTATCAAATTTGATATGTCCATTGATCTGTTCAATATCCTTGGCGTTTAATGAATCGTTTTCCACTTTTTCATTCATGATCTCATCAAAGCGTTTAAAGCCAGATTGCCCAGCTTGAAATTGTTCAACAAAATTGATCAATCTTCGTATTGGATTTAGAAAATTACCTATATAGAGGATAAAAGCCGCAAAGTCACCAAAATCAATCCATCCGTTATAAAAAAAGATACCACCGGCTGTTAATACAACAATATTTAAAATATCTGTCACAAAAGTAGTCCCCGTATGGAATTCAGCCATCACTTTATAGGCTTTTTTGCGTGCTTCCTGGAAGAAGTCGTTATTACGATCAAATTTTTCTATTTCATTCTCGCGGTTGGTGAACGCTTTTGATACTCTAATGCCGGAAATACTATTTTCGAGGTTTGCGTTTACTTCACCAATCGCTTCGCGACTCTTTAAGAAAGTTTCTTCCATGCGTGATCTGAGTTTTAAAGCGATAAATAATAATAGTGGTACAAAAGCGAAAACGATTAGTGCTAAGGGTAAATTAATCATACTCAATAGTGAAAATGAACCAATTAACATGATTAATGATATGAATAGGTCCTCAGGTCCATGATGGGCCAGTTCAGATATTTCCATTAAATCATTAATGATACGTGAGGTCAAAGTACCAGTCTTGTTTTCATCAAAAAATACAAAGGGCAAATCTTGGAGATGTTCAAACATATCCTTACGCATGTGAGCTTGCATTTTTACTCCCATAACATGACCATAGTAGGTAATGAAGTAATTAAGGAATACTTTTATGATATATAGCACTCCCAAAATCAATAGCCAAGTGATCATTAGTCTAAAATTACGATCTGGTACATAGATATTGATGATATTACGAGTGATCATTGGATAGAACAGATCAAAGACTGCGACTAAAAGCGCACAAACAAGATCAAAAATAAGTATTTTCTTTACGGGTTTGTAATAATTAAGGAATCTTTTTAACATACAAGGCGTATTCTCCATCTTAAATTTCTTGTTTAATTATAAGACAAGCAGTTAGTATTTGCAAACAACACCAAGAAACAAGATAATATAGTTATGAACATGTTTGTATTATAACTATGAATACCTTATGATAAAGAAAATGAATAGTTTAAAGAGGTGCCATATGAAGATTGCGATCGCTCAAATGAATGTCTATGCTGGTCAGCCTGAAAGAAACTTTAACATCATGAAAGAATGGATAGTTAAAGCTAAAGAGGCTAAAGTTGAACTGATCATCTTTCCTGAGATGTGTGTTTCAGGATATTTTTTACAAGATAAGTACTTAGATCATTATTTTTGTGAAACAATAATTAACTATAATGATAAGATATTAGAATTATCTGAGGATATTGGTATCATTTATGGAAATCTTGTTTATCATGCTATAGCTAATGTTGATAGGGGAAGAGATGGTCGTCCTTTAAAAAGTAATGGGGCTTATTTTTGTTATAACAAAGAGTGGGTCAGAAAGACAAATGATGAATTACCTGGCATATATATTAAGCATTTAAATCCTGACTACCGTATCTTTGATGATTCGCGTTACTTTACCAGTGGAATTGATTTATGTTTAAAGAAAGATCAACCTATCGATAGTATGATCGCACCTTTTATCTTTAATACTAATGGAGTGAAGTACAAGATAGGTATTGAGATCTGTGAAGATATGTGGAGTGAAGATTATCCGCTTGATGTTACTAAGAAGTATCTTGATCAAGACGCTGATCTGATCGTTAATATCTCATGTTCACCATGGACGATTGAAAAAGAGACTTCTCGCGATAAAAATATTGACATACATGTAAAAAACAATGAACGTTTCGTCCCATTTATCTATGTCAATAATGTTGGTATGCAAAATAATGGTAAGACTGTGATGGTCTTTGATGGGGATAGTACTTTATATGATCAACATGGTAAAAGACAGTTATCACTTAATGATGAGTTTAAGGAAGAATTGAAGATCTTTGAACTAGGTGAAACGAGTGTAAAAGTAAATAATGAATTTAAGTTACTAGATGCTTTGACATGTGCCATCAAAGAATTTGATCAACAAGTATTCGCCAAAAATGTTAACTGGATCATTGGCCTATCAGGTGGTCTAGATAGCTCTATTAACGCTGCTTTACTGGTGTTGGCTTTAGGTAATGAAAGAGTTATCGGATATAATATGGCATCTCGTTATAATAGTGATATGACTAAAGATAATGCTAAAATACTAGCCGACAACTTAATGATCAAGTATCATCAAGGTAGTATTGAAAAGATCGTAGAAGCTACAACATTGACGATGCAAGAATATGGCTATCAAGATAGTGATAAGGGTTTAAGCTTAGAAAACAGTCAAGCTAGAATAAGAGGACACTTATTATCAAGCTTTGCCTCATGTGAGAAAGGTGTTGTCATCAATAATGGTAATAAGATTGAAGTTGCGTTAGGCTATTGTACATTGTATGGCGATACCATTGGGGCTTTAAGTCCTTTAGGGGATCTTACTAAAGTACAATTATTTGCCTTAGCGAAACAATTAAACCAAGTATTAGGTAAACAAGTTATTCCAATAAATCTTTTGCCCGAAATAAAAGATGAAAAGATGTTGTGGGCAATGAAACCATCAGCAGAATTAAAAAAAGATCAAATTGATCCGATGAAGTGGTTTTATCATGATTATTTAGTTAATAAGTTACTTGAATATCCAACCGCTAAAATAGAAGATATCATGCAAGCATATCTTGATGGATCAATTTATCAAAGTGAAATAGGTAAATGGCTCAAATATTATGGACTAGATAACCCAAAAGCTTTTATTGAAGATTTAGAATGGTTATTAAAGACAATAGCGTTGAATGTGTTTAAACGCATTCAGATGCCACCAATTGTTATGGTTAGTCGTGGTAGTTTTGGCAATGACTTCCGTGAAGCCCAATTGAAGTTTCAACCAAGTGATCGCTATCTTGCTTTAAAAGCGGAAATCTTGAAAATGATGTAGTAGATTTTGCTTTTTTTTCTGAAAATTTATCTTAATGATGTAAATTTGCGTGACATTTAAGTAAATATAGGGTATAAATAAGTCAAACAATGATAAGGACAGGTCTACTATAGAAGGTCTATTAAGCGAGTTGGGATAGTGCAAGCCAATTGGAATACTATAGTCAGGTAACACCTTTGAGTGCAAGTCGAAACTTAGGGAGTAGATCTTGACGTCAAGCTACGTTATAAGCTAATGGGTTCATAGGACCCAAAGAGAGATCAGGATAACTGATAATTAGGGTGGTACCACGGAGGCAGCCTTCGTCCCTTAGGGAGAGGCTGCCTTTTATAATGCGGAGGTATCAAAATGTGTGGATTTTTATTTGTTGAAGGTCAAATAGATGACCAAAAGTTTTTAAGAGCCTTTAATAAGTTACAACATCGTGGACCAGATCAGTCCAAAGTTGTAAGTGATAAGTGGGGAACATTTGGTTTTCATCGCTTATCGATCATGGATACTAGTGAGCATGGTATGCAACCATTTGACACTGAAGATGTCAGATTAGTTTGTAATGGTGAGATCTATAATGATCAACTATTTAGACAAAGATATAAGGATTATCCTTATATATCAGGTAGTGATTGTGAAAGCTTAATTCCTTTGTATTTAGATGAAAAAGTTGAAATGGCAAAAGAATTAGATGCTGAGTTTGTGTTTGTGCTTTATGATAAGAAATCAAAACGAGTTATAGCTGCTCGTGATCCAATCGGTATTAGACCAATGTTTTATGGACGCTTAAAAGAAACAGGCAAATATGCTTTTGCATCAGAAGTTAAGGGATTACAAGATATTTGTGACGATGTCAAAGTATTCCCACCAGGACAAATCTTTGTGGATGGTGTGTTTAGTGACTATGCAAAACTGACTGAAGTAACTTATCAAATCGATGATCAAAATGAGGCTCTAGCCAAAATTCGCTCTGGTTTATTTGCAGGTGTTAAGAAAAGACTGATTAGTGATGTACCTATTGGTTATTTACTAAGTGGAGGACTAGATTCCAGTCTAGTTTGTGCCATAGCTCAACGCCATACCGCACAACCAATCGACACCTTTGCGATTGGGATGGCTAAAGATGCGATTGATCTAAAATATGCTAAACAAGTTGCCGACTTCATTGGTAGTCGACATCATGAAGTTACAATGACGATGGATGATGTGTTAGCGGCTGTAGAAGATGTTATCTATCATCTTGAAACATTTGATATAACAACGATCAGAGCTAGTATGGGTATGTATTTGATCTGTAAATACATCAGAGAAAACACGAGTATTAAAGTATTATTAACTGGTGAGATCAGTGATGAGATCTTTGGTTATAAATATACCGATTTTGCGCCAAGTGGAAAAGAATTTCAAGAAGAGAGTCTAAAAAGATTAAGAGAATTACATGTCTATGATGTCTTAAGGGCTGATCGTTGTATCGCGGCTTGGTCATTAGAAGCCCGTGTACCTTTTGGTGATCTTGCGTTTGTTAAAGATGTCTTAGCTATTAAACCAGAATTGAAGATGAACACGACAGGTAAAGGTAAGTTCTTATTACGTGAGGCTTTTGCGAAAGATGCTTTATTGCCAGAATCGATACTATGGCGTGAGAAAGCCGCGTTTAGTGATGCGGTTGGGCATTCAATGGTTGATGAACTAAAGAAGTATGCTGATTCCTTATACAGCACTGATGATGTTATAAAAGCCCAAACTAAGTATCAACACTGTCCACCACATACCCCAGAAGCATTGTTTTATCGAGAAGTGTTTGAAAAGCATTACCCAAAACGCGAAGCACTGATCCCTGGTTTTTGGATGCCAAATGCTAATTGGCCAAACTGTGCAGTTGATGATCCAAGTGCTAGAGCACTAAGTAACTATGGAGATAGTGGAAAATAGAAGTGAGGTTCAAAATGTTAAAGATTAGACAAGCAGAAGAGAAAGATATTGAACTTATATTCGCCTTTATCTGTGAACTTGCTGAATATGAAAAGATGTTAAATGAGGTAAGTGCTACCCCAGCAATCTTAAAAGAATGGTTGTTTGATAAAAAAGCCGCCGAAGTCATCTTTGTTATGGAAGATAATATTGAAGTTGGTTATGCATTATTCTTCCATAACTTTTCAACATTTACTGGGAAAGCAGGTCTTTATCTTGAAGATATCTATGTTAAACCGACATATCGTAAAAAAGGATTTGGTAAAGCTTTGTTTAAAGAATTAGTAAAAATAGCTTATCAACGTGGTTGTTCACGGATGGAGTGGGTTTGTCTAGATTGGAATAAGCCTAGTATTGACTTTTATCTATCAGTTAAAGCTAAACCAATCAAAGACTGGACGATCTTTCGTTTAGATCATGAAGAGATCAAAGATTTAGCTAATAGCTAGTAATTATTGTGTTTTGATTGCTGTTTATTTATATCTGCGTTATGATAAGATGAATTTAGGAGATATAAATGAATAAAAGAATCTTAAAAACTTGTCCATATGCGAAGAATTGCGGTGGTTGTCAATATCAAGGAATACCTTATGAAAGACAAATATTAATTAAGCAGGATCGAGTAAACAACTTATTGAGTAAATATACAAAAGTAAATAAGATCATACCAATGGATGATCCCTATTTCTATCGTCATAAAGTACAAGCTGCTTTTGGTTTAAACCACAGAAAAGAGATCATTAGCGGTACTTATCAACCATCAACCCATCGAATTGTCGCTATTGATAAGTGTCAAATCGAAAATCAAAAAGCCGATCAAATCTTAATGACGATCAGAGAATTAATGAAGAGTTTTAAACTAAGACCTTTTGATGATGTATCAATGCAAGGTTTTTTAAGACATGTAGTAATAAGAGTTGGTTATCATAGTAAACAAATCATGGTAATCATGGTAACAGGATCATACATGTTTCCATCTAAAAAGGATTTTGTTAGAGTCTTAGTAGAAAAACATCCTGAGATAACAACAGTTATTCATAATATCAACAATAAGCGTACAAGCATGGTCTTAGGTGCTAAAAGTGACGTTCTTTATGGTAAAGGGAAGATTGAAGATCAGTTACTTGATCATACTTTTAGAATATCACCAACCTCTTTTTATCAAATCAATCCTAAACAAACAGAAGTCTTGTATAAGATAGCTTTAGATTATGCCGGATTGACTAAGAAAGAAACAGTATTAGATGCGTATTGTGGTACAGGTACGATTGGTATCATCGCTAGTAAAGATAGTAAGTATGTGATAGGTGTTGAACTTAATAAAGAAGCGGTAAGCGACGCTAATGAAAACGCTAAATTAAATAATATTGATAATATCCATTTTGTTAATGCGGACGCATCTGATCATATGTTAAAGATGTCAGCCGATAACAAAGATATCGATGTTGTCTTTGTTGATCCACCAAGAAATGGTTGTGCTGATAAATTTTTAGCAGCGCTTCTTGAAGTAAAACCAACCAAGATTGTTTATGTTTCATGTAATCCGTTGACCTTAGAGCGCGATCTTTCAATACTTCATAAATTATATAAGGTTGAAGAGATTCAGCCTGTAGATATGTTTCCTTATACGGAACACGTTGAGTGCGTAGTATTGATGTCAAGGGTCAAGGATTAATGTGTGCAAAAGCCCTTGAAACAAGGCGCTTTCCGGGTTTCGATTGCTTTCGGATGGTCGAGTGAATAACCGCTCCGTGGTAACTTATCCAAAGCCGATTTATGGCAAAAATGTGATAGGGTTGGGTTGCCAAGATAGATGTCGGGGTCGGGTGTTCGAGATAGATGTCAGTGGCTTTTTGAGTGTTCGGGTTAGATGTCAGAGCCGGGAAGGCTTAAAAATGAGGGATTCTGGTCTGGTTGCTCGATGTTATTATACGTTGCTTGCGGCAACGGGGTATACGGGGGTAAGGTGCTTGCGAAAGGAGGTCGTTTATCATGCTTAGTGAAAATATCAAAACGATCAGAAAATCAAAAGGTCTTTCGCAGGATGAACTTGCAATAAAGCTGAATGTGGTACGCCAGACTGTATCAAAATGGGAGCGGGGGTTATCGGTTCCGGATTCAGAGATGCTGATCTCCATATCTGAAGCACTCGAAACTCCGGTAAGCACATTGTTGGGTGAAAATATCGAAGAGCCTGAGACAAATGAACTAAAAGCAATCTCTGAGAAACTGGAAGTCATCAATCTTCAGCTTGCACAGAGAAAAGAGCGGAGCAGAAAATTGTTGCGATGGTTCTTTTTCATCCTATGTGCTGTCACAGTCATAATCTTTGCAGTCATCGGTTTCGCAGGAAGCCCATATCTTGGTTGGGATTTTAGTGATCCTGAAATTGCGTTTGCAGGGACGATACTTCATGGATTTGAATGGGTATTTGTAAGAATAGCACCTTTGTTATTGATAGGCGGCATCATTGGATTGATTATGACTCGTCGAAAAGAATAAAGAATCACCGTTTTGTAAAAGAAGAGAGCAAGCCACCCTGTAGGTTAATCCCAAGGGCAGCTTGCTCTTATTCTGTAATATCAACGCTTACGCCGGATTTGAATTCGACCGTGAAGTGGTCGGTGAAGACGGTGATCTTCTCGATGAGCCGTCTGACCAGTTCCTCGTCAAAGTCTGTGACCTCGGTTGCTTGCTGACTGATGAAGCCCTGCAGCTCCTTGATCCTGTTCATGGCTTCCTCGCGGCTGTGGCTGTCGACGGCAGCTTTTTCTTTCTGTTCCCTGAGCCGGAAGATTTCGTCCGCGATGGCATTGTAGTCCTGCTTGTTGTTAGCCTTCTTGATGAGCTCCTTTTGCAGTTCTTCCAGCCGTGCCTGAATGCCGTCCGGCGAAAGGGTGTCTGCATTGACCACGGCCTTGGCGATGTTCTCCTGCAGAGTCTTCAGGAAGGTCTTTCTTTCGCTCAGAATCTGGTTGAACGCCTTGATTGTGATCTCCTGCAAGACTGTCTCATTGACCGTGCGGTTGTTGCATGGCACTTCTGCGGGAGTCGTTTCCAATCGACTGATGCACCGCCAGACGATGGATTTGCAGCCGTGGTTGTTCCAGTGAACGCGGCGGTAAAGCTCTCCGCACTCACCGCAGAAAACCATCTGCGCAAAACAGTGATTGCAAGAGAAGCTCCGTTTTCTGCCGGAAGGGCTGACGTGGACTACCCGGCGGCGAACAAGCTCAGCCTGCACCTGCATGAAGAGGTCTTTCGGAATGATGGCAGGATGGTCGTCCTCGACGTAGTACTGAGGAACCGTGCCGTTGTTCTTGATCCGCTTCTTGGTAAGGAAGTCTGTGGTGTAAGTCTTTTGCAACAGGGCGTCGCCGATGTATTTCTCATTCCGTAGAATCTTATTGATTGTGCTCGTCCACCATTTTGTGTTCCCGGCTCCGGTGAGGATGCCGTCCGCTTCGAGCCCGGCGGCAATCTTGTCCATGCTGGAGCCCTCAAGGTACTCTCGGTAGATCCTTTTTACGATCTCTGCTTGCTCAGGGTCGATGACCAGATGACCGTTCTCGTCCTTGGTGTACCCGAGGAAGCGATTGTGATTGACCTGCACCTTTCCTTGCTGGTAGCGGTACTGCAGACCGAGCTTCACGTTCTGGCTGAGCGACTGGCTTTCCTGCTGGGCAAGGCTCGCCATGATTGTGATCAGCACTTCGCCCTTGGCATCCATCGTGTTGATGGACTCCTTTTCGAAGTAGACCGGGATGTTCTTGTCCTTGAGCTGGCGGATGTACTGGAGGCAGTCGAGGGTGTTGCGGGCAAAACGGGAGATCGATTTAGTGATGATCATGTCGATGTTCCCGGTCATGCACTCGTCGATCATGCGGTTGAATTCGTCGCGCTTCTTTGTGTTGGTGCCGGAGATGCCGTCGTCCGCAAAAATGCCAGCCAGCATCCATTCTGGATTCTTCTGGATGTACTCGGTGTAGTGAGTGACCTGCGCATCGTAGCTGGTTTCCTGCTCGTCGGAATCCGTGCTGACGCGGCAGTAGGCTGCGACGCGGAGCTTTGGCTGTTCGCTTTTTTTGACCGTGTTCCCGACCTGCGGTCTGGCGGGAATGAACATTACGTTTGCCATCAGACCACCTCACTTTCGATGAGGCCATAAAGGTACTCGGCTTGCAACCTCGGATCGTCGTAATGCTCCGTTGCATCGCCAAGATGGAAGCAGGTAGGAATCTCATCCTGCTTCGCTGTCTTCTTGCGATTTAGCCTACCGAGCTTAC
>JAQUCI010000160.1 GCA_028686295.1 Erysipelotrichaceae bacterium
TCATCCTCTAAAGTCACAATTTTGCTAGTCTTGTTTATCTTTGATAATACTTCTGTATTTTTTAAGATCAGAGTCCCACTATCGTCGTATATTAAAAATTCAAAATTCGGACTTTGATCACTTGTTGCGATCAATTGCTCAGATAGATCATCTAGTGTGATCTTTCGATCAGGATTGATTATCTGATGGTCTTCAAGATCATTTACCAATCTATAATATTTTTGATCCATCAACTCTTGACATAATATTGTATCACTGAACTTTTCGCTATCATAAAATCCAGCATCATACATCAAACCAACTGCAATCGTACTTGATGTAAAGATAAAAGTCATGATCGCTAAAGTGATTATTAATACTATTTTTTGCTTTAATCTAGAATTATGCTTAAACATCACTCTTGACCCTTATCAAATTTGTAACCTAAACCCCATACGACTTTTAAATAACGCGGGTTAGCCGGATCGATTTCAATCTTTTCTCTTAAATGCCTAATATGCACAGCAACAGTCGCATTTGATCCTAATGCTGGATCATTCCAAACCTGTTCATATATCTGAACTCCAGAAAAAACACGACCTGGACTTTTCATCAATAAATAAAGAATATTATACTCAAGCGGAGTCAACGCTACCCCTTCACCATCAACAGTCACACTTTTAGTCTCATCATCTAATTCAATCGCACCAATCACTAATTTGTTTTCTTTTTTAACTTGTCCACCAAAATTTGTATACCTCCTTAATTGTGATTTAACACGAGCAATCACTTCAAGGGGATTAAATGGCTTAGTTATATAATCATCTGCTCCTATATTTAATCCTAATACTTTATCACTATCTTCACTTTTAGCTGACAAAAATATAATTGGAATATTAAATTGTTCACGTAAAATACTTGTTGCTTTGATACCATCCATTTGCGGCATCATGATATCAAGCAGTATCAATTGAATATCTTTTTCTTTGACAATATTGATAGCTTCTATTCCATTATATGCCTCAAATATCTGATAACCTTCAGCTGAAAGATAAATTTTAAGAGCGTTTACGATGTCTTTATCATCATCACAGATCAAAATATTATACATAACAAATCCTCCGTTATTATCTTATCATTACAATTATTAAAAACACAGTATTTAAACTGTTAAGAATTCCTTAAGCATGATGTTTATAAAATCTTAATCATTTTAATCAGTAATTGTTAATAGTTAATGAATAAGATATAACATAGTGTGAATCTGCTAGGAGAATGATATGGAAAAGCTTATACATCTAATAATTACGACTCTAAGTCTTATATTGACTTTATATAGCATTTATTATGTTGGCTATGCTTTATTCGCTTTTAAAAGAGAAAAAAAATATCAAATACATATACCAAATAAGAAATTTGCGATCGTTATCGCAGCCAGAAATGAATCGTTAGTTATAGCTGATCTGATTAACAGTTTACACGATCAGTACTATCCAAAGACACTATATGATATCTATGTAATACCAAACAATTGCACTGACAATACAGCACAAGTAGCTAAAGATGCTGGAGCCATCATTCTTGATTGCCAATATCCAGTCCACTCTAAAGGTGAAGTATTACGTCATGCTTTCGATCTTCTTATGAGTTCAAAATATGACTACGATGCCTTTTGTGTCTTTGATGCCGATAACGTTGTCGATTTGAACTTCTTACAAGAGATGAACAATGCCTTAAACGATAATGTTAAGATCGCTCAAGGTTATCGCGAAGCTAAAAACCCCTATGATAGTTGGATAACTGGATCATATCATATATATTTTATGATTATGAATCAGTTTATCAATCGTGCTAAGACCAATGCCGGGTTATCAGCTTATTTAAGCGGTACGGGCTTTATGATAAGTTTAGATGTCTTAAAAAGATCAAACGGATGGCGTACGATTACCTTATCAGAAGACACAGAGTATTCATTGATAAGTATGTTAGCTGATCAAAAGATAGCTTGGGTTCCAAAAGCGATAACCTATGATGAACAACCGCTTGACCTCAAACAATCCATGATTCAAAGAGCAAGATGGAGCAGTGGAGCTATTCAATTATTAGTCATATATTATAAAAAACTATACGATAGATTAAATTTAAACAATTTCAGACAATTAATAGATGGATTCATGTCTCTTATAGCTCCAACGATCCAATTGTTATCGATAATACAATTATTAGTTATAACTATATTTGCCTATATTTATAATGATGCAAATTTGCCAACCCTTGTACTACCGATATTCATGTCATATGTTACTACTACGATAATTGCGATAATTGTACTTGCTAGCCAGGATAAATTAAATAAACACTGTTTACTAGGAATCTTTAGTTTTTGGTTTTTTGTACTATCATGGACTCCGTTAAACTTGATCAGTCTATTTAAAAGACAAACACAATGGTATCAGATCAACCATTGTCGTAGTGTTAAAAGTGAAAAATTAGTAGTAAGACGCCAAGATATTTAGTTGAGATAAAAGTTAGACGTGATAATCTAACTTTTTTTGAATTTTCATTTTCTTAACAAGCGATGACTATATTGCTTTTCAATGTCCATTAAAACATTTGGATCGCTCATTTTTGATTGTACAAAGCGCACTGGTGGTTTAATACCCTCAGCAACCATCATTTCTACTGATTCTAGGACTGTAGCCTGTAAAATGATTCCCGTAATTATAGATGACATTCCACATATCTTACTGTC
>JAQUCI010000161.1 GCA_028686295.1 Erysipelotrichaceae bacterium
GTGGTTTCATCTAACCATTTTACCCATTCATGGGTCTTTGTATAATTAAGCTCTTTTGGTAAGTTCATTTTATTTCCTCTTTCTTTCTTTTATAGAAAGGCAATGGGGTTAGTTTTGCCTTAAGTTTACGTCCACGAACATCAATCTCATAGATCTTATCTGGATCTATCTTATCTTTATCAAGCAAAGCCATAGCGATCGCTTGCTCAAGAGTCGGACTAAAGGTACCACTTGTAGTCTGTCCAACAAGCTCACCACCTAAGTAAACATCACAGTTTTCTCTGGCAATACCACGATCTTGTAACACAAAACCAACTCTTTGCCGTTTTGGTTCGATCATTAATGCGTCTTTTCCAATGAAGTTCTTATCTGTTTTTACAAAGTATTTTAGATTACTTTCAAGTGGGGTAATCTGATCGCTTAGTTCATGACCATACAAAGGCATGGCGGCTTCAAGGCGCAAAGTATCACGCGCTCCAAGTCCACATGGTCTAATACCTTCATCTGTGCCAGTTTCAAGTAATAAACACCACAGTTTTTCAGCGTCTTTAGGATCACAATAAATTTCAAATCCATCTTCACCAGTATAACCAGTTCGCGATAATAGACAATTAATACCAGATAGATCAACGTCTTCTTTGAAACTATAGTTTTTAACAGGGATATTAGCAGTTAGCTTGGTTATTACCTGTAAGGCTTTAGGACCTTGTATAGCAATCTGGGCAACCTGATCACTGATGTTTTTTAAACAGACATCATCAAATAGATGATCTTTGATCCAATCGTAATCTTTTTGAATATTAGAAGCGTTTACGACTAAAAGATAATCATCATCCGCTTTTTTATAGACTAAAAGATCATCGATAGTAGTCCCGTTTTCATAACATAATATACTATATCGAATTTGACCACTTACCATATTAGTGTGATCATTACTTAATAGATAATTGAGGTTGGCTAAAGCCTTTGGTCCCTTTAGTGTGAATTCACCCATGTGACTTACATCAAATAGACCGACATGTTCACGCACGAGCTTATGTTCAAAGATTATTCCTGATTCATATTGAACAGGTAAAAGAAAACCGGCAAATGGTACGATCTTACCTTTTGATACTAAGTGTTGTTGATATAATGGCGTTTTTTGATCCATAAAGACTCCTTATCGTTTGATTAAATTATAGGCAATCTATCATGATAGTTCAACGCTTAAAAGTTAATATATGTAAAGCTTGATTATTAATGTTGGCAGTAACTTCTTTTAGGGCTTCAGATATCGTTGGATGAGGATAAATACTGTTAGCTATTTGTTCAACATTTAGTTTATTATCAATCGCCATAGTGAAAAAGCCAATGTATTCGCTAGCATGTTCCATGTACAGTTGAGCTCCAATGATCACTTTATTACTAAATATAACTTTGATAAAACCTCTTTGGTCAGTTTCGATCAGATAGCGACCATTGCTGTTTAATAGATATTTACTTATTTGGTAGTCGATATTGGCTTGTTTAGCTTGAGACTCATTTAAACCAGCATAGGCAATTTCAGGGGTTGTATAGATACAATATGGGATTGTCTTTGCCTGGTGGATCATAGGTTGGTTTGTGATATATCTGATACAATCTTCGGCTTGAGCAGTCGCAACATGAGCTAATTGGATTTTACCATTGACATCACCGATCGCAAATATATGATCAAGGTTTGTTTGGTAATGTTCATTTACTTTGATATGACCTTTATCAAGCTTTAGATCAAGTGAGTTCAAATTTAATCCTTCAATATTAGGTTTGCGACCAGTAGCTAAGATGATGGCTTGTGTAAATTTTGTATATGATCTTTCATTAAGTTGATATGAATAAGATAGACCATCATTTTCTTCAGCGACATTTAGGAGTTTGGCATTGGTCAATATCTCGATTTTTGACCTTTTAAAATTCATTTGCAGGTTTTGTGATAGCTCTTTATCAACTTCTGGTAATAAGCGTTCGGCTATCTCGATGATCGTGACTCTGCGACCTAGTTGATGATAGTAGGTAGCTAATTCACAACCAATGACGCCACCACCAATGATCGTTATGTCAGTCTGTGTTAAGGGATTCTTTAAAACATCATCACTGTTATATATGAATTTGATATCAGAAGCGATAAAAGGTAAACCAAAGCTAGATGCGCCAGTCGCGATGATGATATTATCGCTAGTTATAGTTTGTTGGGATTGTTTTAATAATAAGGTGTGTTTATCATTAAATGTCGCATGATCATTATAAAAGGAGATTTTATGGGCATTTATCAAGTGTTGGATGCCATCAACTAATTGATCAACTAATTGGTCTTTATATCTGTAAGCTTGTTGATCATCATATGTGATAGTGCTTTTGATACCCTTGTTAGTAGCTGAGTGTTGTTGGTGGTAGATAAATGATGTGTGTAATAAAGCCTTAGTGGGGATACACCCTTTATTTAAACATGTGCCTCCAAGTCGCTCTTGTTCGATCAATGCGACTTTAAGGTTACATTTTGCTGCATAGATCGCAGCGCTATAGCCAGCTGGTCCACCGCCAATTATGGCAATATCATAATCCATCGTTCTCCTCCTTGATCATATTTAAAAGTTTCATAGTATCATCTAGATAGATCTTATCTTCAGGTAAGAATCTTTTAATTATCGCCTTAAAGGCTATATCATCGATAAATGTTAGTTTTAAATTTTCTTG
>JAQUCI010000162.1 GCA_028686295.1 Erysipelotrichaceae bacterium
TTCTTCCATAAGCCGTCGCATAATAAGCTCTAAACACCAGTGAATTGCCATCTATCAATAATAATTTTTTCATAATATACCTCGCTAACATTGTATCATAGATAGTCCTAAAATTTAATAAAGCCCTTTAGGGCTTTAGTCAGCTAAGGTTTCAAGTTGAGCAAGATTTTCATACATGATATGAATATAGTTTTGCTTATCAGATATCTGTTTTTCACTTAACGCAGCAAGATTACTAAGTTTTATCTCAACTAATCCTAATTCATCTTTGATACTCTCATATAACGCGATCATATCTTCGCTCATATTCGTTTCATAAGCGATATATTTAACCTCATCAGCGATTATCCGTTGCTTGATCAAAGCTAATTGATTATCACTTGGCAACACCCCATATCGTGATAAAATGATTGGGTATACATCTATATTGTAATTTTTCTGCCAGACGCCAAAACTTGGTGTCATCGTAACGATCTTAATATTTGATATCGACATTCTCAATGTTTGGAATTCTGAATCTAATCTTGCCAATTCCGCTTCAAGATTTTCATACTGTCGTTCAAAATAATCTGACTCCTCTGTATAGTTTACCACAAGCCAATCTCTAATCTGACTAGCAAGACTGGTCATTGCTATTGGATCCATCCAAATATAAGGATCACTATCATAGGTATCGATATCATCAAATAAAGAACTTTCATAATAAGGAGATTCAATATATACCTTGCTTTCACCAACTTGTACTTCAGTATATCTTCTAAAGCTATAGATACTCGTAGTACTAGCTAGATCGATAATATCAAGGTCATTATTCTGTTTGATATTGGAAAGATAGATATGCATATAAGGTTCAACCTGTCCCATGTACAAAAACAAGTCTGCATCACTTAATAACGATTGATAATCATCAACTATCTGTGATCGTAAGATATTGCTATTATCACTAATCCGACATGTTTCAACCTTATCCCCAGCTAGTTTTTCAACTAAAAACTGAATCGGATAAACCGTATAACAAATCTTAGGTCTTTGAACTTGACAAGCCGTTATATTTGAAAGCAAAATAGCAAGAATCACTAATAATAAATATCTTTTCTTCATAAAGCCTTCTCTCTTTAGATAAGATTATACCACAATAAAAAGTTTTGACCCATATAAAACTAACGCCAATTAACTCTTTCTTTTTTTTGTTTACGTTGGTATATCAACGTTTCTAACTTATTAATATGTCGATAAAAATAAATAACAACTACAACAAATAAAGCATTATAAAACACACTTAAAAATAAATAATCACTCATCCATTGAACGAGATTCATTCGAATCAAATTTTGGTCGAACATAAAAACATATAAAAGATAATCCTTTATCACAATACTAGCAACACATAATATCCCCAACTCAGACACTGTATCATTTACATTATTCGCCCAAAAACGTGTCAATAACATTACCACTGTAAATAAAATGGGATAAACAAATAAAGTATCCAAGATAAAAAGACCATAGATAAAACCACTAAATAATACCAATATCGTTGCATCCAACAATGTTCTCTTTTTAGCTACTAATATCAATGCACTAAACCCTAATGAGGGGATAAACACCAACGATCTAGCCGCATAATCGATTGGAAACAAATAACCAAGTAAAAAATCAAGTATAAAACAGATCATGACAAAGATTACTTGATATATCATTGCTGATTCTCCATTAACTTAACGACACTTACATAATCAATATTACTAAAATCAGCATATGGAATGACGTAAACGTTCATTCCAACAGCATTACTCAATACTTGCGTCTCACTAACCGTCCCCACTAATAAACCTGAAGGAAAAACCCCACCCATTCCCGAAGTAACTACAGTCATGCCCGGAGTAACGGTGTAGTTTGTGCTTAATAGTTTTAATACAAACGCTTTTTTCGAACTATCATATGCCTCAAGATAAGCCTCAGCCGTTGTATCAGCACTAATCTGAATCTTAACGCTAACTTTATTTGATCCATCCTCAACTGTTATCAATTTTACGATCGAACTATTCTCATCAACTACACTAACTCTTCCAATAAGTCCAGCAGTCGTGATCACAGCACAATTCTCTACAATATTATCTGCTCTACCAACATTGATCTTAATCGTATCATTGTAACTCGATAGATCTCGTCCTACTACCGTAGCATTGATCAGTTCATATCTTGACAAAGCCAATTTTAGATCAAGTATCTCTTTCAGTTTATCAATCTCACGATTCGCTTCCATTAATTGCGCTTTGTATAGATTCAAACTATCAATATCCTTACGCAAAGCATCATTTTCATCTCTGATCAAATGATAAGTCGCATAATCATCTACCCAACCAAAAATAGTTTGAACAGGATGATCGATCAAAGTATATTTAACTGATGAAAAAAAAGAAAACAACTTAGTATCTAAATTACTAAGAATATGAGTCTGCCTGATAATGACCATAAAAATAGTCAAGACACTTAAAGCAGTAATAATATAAATAAGCAATTTTTGAAACTTATCAAATTTCATTATGATCACCATCTTTATTATAAAGACTACATAGACATTTAACAAACAATTTATTAAATGAAGTGAATTCTTAAAATAATTTCCGTTTTTAAAAATAACTGGAAATAAGTGTGAGAAAACTTATGATATAGATGTGTACTTGTAGCGAAGAAAGGAAGTAAA
>JAQUCI010000042.1 GCA_028686295.1 Erysipelotrichaceae bacterium
ACATGGGCATCGTACCAGGTACTGTATTAGGTCTTGAGATCGAAAGATCAAAAGGTGCTGATATCCCTAATGAAGTTGTACAATCAGTAAAGGCGGCTTTAGCTGGTCCATTCGCTGGTATTGGTGATGCTTTGATTCAAGGGATGTTGGTTCCTATCATCTTATCTATCGGTATGGGACTTAGTTCAAATGGATCAGCTCTTGGCGGGTTATTTGTTATCTTTGCATTCTTTGCGACCGCATATCCAATCTCATTCTATCTATTTAAGATGGGTATTAACCTAGGTGTTGATGGTGCTGAAGCTGTAATGACATCAGATCTAAAAGATCGTTTGATCGATGCAGTCACAATCTTAGGTTGTACGGTAGTTGGTGCTGTTACAGCGCAAGTCGCAAGTAAATTAAAACTGGCGTTGGTGATTAAAACAGGTGGCATGGAAGTTGCAGTTGAAAGCTACATGAACCAAATTTTCCCAGGGTTAACAGTCCTTATCGCGTTTGCTTTAACATATTATTTCATGCGTTATAAGAATATCTTAGCAAAACACATGATCTGGATTATGTTGGCTGTTGCGGCTGTTGGTTATTTCACAGGCATTCTATAATCGTATAATTAAGGAGTAAGATCACATGGAGTTTACATATACACTTACTAAAAAGGAATACACTGAATATTATCATTACTTTGTTTTGGCAGATAAAAAGGTAAAATCTTCGCGAAGAAACTTTATTTATCTGATACCGATCATCGTGTTGGTAGGGTTATTTGTCTTTCAGGTTAGGATATGGTATGTATATCTTCTGGTCTTACTCCTTTCACCTTTATGGTTTATTCTTGCTAATTACATCTTCAATAGTATAATAGTTGGCCAAATGGTGTTGTCATTAAAGAAAAAACAAGCAGATAGGTTTAGTGAGATTAGTGTAGAACTTACTGATCTTAAAAAAGTAATTGTATCGACTATCGGTCAAACTATTAATCTGAATCTTGTCTCTTATATGTTCACGCGTAATCTATTGGTATTGAATTGTGATGATAATGAAGTGGTCTTATTACCAATCAGATTGTTTAAAGAACCAAATGAATTTCGAAATGTTCTAAAGATATTAGAACAATAAAAATCTTGAATAAGCTTAAATGCTTTTTTTATGTTTATAACGCCATTTATAAGGAATAATCATGATAAAAAGTGAGTATAAAAAGTATGGATCATTTATAAGTATCTTTGTGATCTCTACTTTAGTATATATATCGAACCAAATGATCACGACAACAATTGCCAAATTTGCTAATCATTTAGGTGCAGGATCATCACTTGTAAGAATAGTCGTAGGAAGTTTTGCGATGATGGCATTACTGATTAGGCCAATAAGTGGACAAGCAGCAAATAATCTGAATAAAAAACACTTATTATTGGGTAGTTTATTGATCATCTTGATTTCGACGATTGGTTTGTCATCAGCAACCAAAATAAATCATTTGATCATTTTTGAAGGATTGAAGGGGCTTATCGCTGCAAAGTGTATCTGTATCACAGCGAGGAATTGCTAGTAACACTGATTATATTGGAATTGATATTGGTGGGTTTCTTGACTCTAGTATCGTAGGATTACTGGTGGCTAGTTTTGGATATCGTAACCTGTATGCTTTTATGATCATATTTGTGGTAATCGCGATCTTTATCATAAATGCTTATTTAAAAAATGATACGATAAAATGATGGTGAGGTTGTGATTATAATTTATCATTATGTTATCATCTATAATAGACAGGAGGTCATATGGATTTATTAAAGCGTTATCTAAGGCCTTTGTTAAGAAGGATATTAGTTGGATTATCATTAAAATCATTAGCGGCACTAGCGGCTTTATTTTTACCTTATCTGCTTGCTTATATAATTGATAAAGTTGTTCCTTTAAAGGATGTTACGATGATCTGGTATTTTGGTGGGTTGATGATCATGATCTCTATAGGTGGTTGGATTAGTGAGATTATCGCTAATCGGATGGCTAGTAGAGTCGCAAGAGATGCGATCGTTGATATAAGACATGATCTATTTACCAAGTCGATCTATCTATCATGTGCTCAGATGGATAAGGTTACGATATCATCGCTTGAGTCAAGATTGACAAGTGATACCTATCATGTGCATCGGATGATCGGCATGATGCAAAGGATGGGAGTTAAAGCACCAATCTTATTGATTGGCGGTATTCTCATGACTTTCTTTATGGAACCATATCTTGCTTTGATTATGATGGCGACATTACCATTTATCACTTATCTTGTTTATATTAAAGCCACAAAAGGTATCTCGCTTTATACGTTGGTCCAAAAAGCTCAAGATAAGATGATCGCTGTTGTTCGTGAAAATACCCAAGGGATGAGAATCATTAAAGCATTAGCGCGATCAGATTATGAAAAAGATCATTATGAACAAGTTAATAAAGCTCAGATGAATGCTGAAAAGACAGTATCAAATAAGATGGCAATCATCAATCCTATGATGAGTTTATTAATGAATGTCGGATTAGTATTAGTTATCGTAGCAGGCGCATATCGTGTTAATGGTGGGATTAGTGAAACGGGGAAGATCATTGCTTTTACTAATTATTTCACTTTGATCACTAATGCGATGATGGCTGTTTCACGGATGTTTGTAATGTATTCTAAAGGTATAGCTAGTGCCGAAAGAATTGAATCGATCATGCAGATGTCTGAAGATCTAAAGATCATTGATAAAGATGATCATTCAAATGATCATGTAGTTGAATTTGATAATGTTTCTTTCTCATATTTGAAGAAAAAGAATAACATTAGTAATATCTCATTTAAGTTAGATGCTGGAGAGACTTTAGGTATAATTGGTGCTACCGGATCGGGAAAATCAACGATCATGCAATTACTTTTGCGATTTTATGATGTGGATCAGGGTGTGATCAGAATTTATGGCCAAGATATACGTAGTTATCAGCCGAAAGAGTTAAGAGATAATTTCGGTATTGTCATGCAAAATGATTTTATCTTTCAAGATACGATCAAGGAGAATATCGAGTTTGGGCGTATCGTTGATGATAATATGATCGAGCAAGCGGCTTTTAGTGCTCAAGCTAATGCCTTTATAGATGAACTAGATGATAAATTTGAACACAAGTTGAATAGTAAAGGTACAAATCTATCAGGTGGACAGCGACAGAGAATCTTGTTGTCTAGAGCCTTTGTTAGCGAACCTAATATCTTATTATTAGATGATTCAAGTAGTGCACTTGACTATGCGACTGATGCTCGTTTGCGTAAAGCGATAAATCAAAAATTTAAGAATACGACTAAGATCATCATTGCTCAAAGGGTTTCTAGCATAAAGCATGCTGATCAGATAATCGTTTTAGATGAAGGTAAGATCGTAGCTTGTGGTAAGCATCAAGATTTACTTAATGAAAGTTCTATCTATGCCCAAATTAGCGAATCACAGATGGGAGGTGCTTTGCTTGACTAGGAAAAAGACATTAAAGCGACTTCTGTCATATTTGTCTGAATCAAAATATCAATTGGTTTTGGCTCTGTTTACTGCATTGATCGCAAATCTATTAGCTCTATATGCACCAAAAGTTGTTGGACAAGCAATTGATGCGATCGGTGTCAAGAATAATGTTGATTTTATGGCAGTATATAAATATGCGATAATCTTATTGATCATGTATTTAGTCTCATCTTTATTTTTATATATATTACAAAGACTTCTTATCATAGTATCTAATCGTATTACATATCGTTTGCGCAAAGAAATATTTGATCATTTACAAGATTTACCGATTAGTTATTTTGATCAGAATCAAACGGGCGATATCATATCAAAGATTTCTTATGATGTTGATACGATCAATACATCCTTATCAACTGATATCTTGCACTTATTTACAGGATTCATCACGGCAGTAGGTTCATTTGTGATGATGTTTATGATATCTAACACCCTAGTCATTGTTGTTTTGGTTACGGTTCCTGTGGTGTTTTATATAGCTAAGTTGAGAATGCATAAAGTTAAACCGTTATTTCGTTTGCGATCACGAAAGTTGGGAGAACTTAATGGTTTTAGTGAAGAAATGTTATCAGGAGCTAAAACGATCAAGGCATATGGACAAGAAGATACGATGATCGCTAAATATGATGAAAAAGATATTGAAGCTAGCGATGCTTATTATAACGCTGATTATCAAGGGAGTATCCTTGGACCAAGCATTAATGGGATAAATAATTTATCATTATCATTAATCAGTATGTTTGGAACTATCTTATTTGTACAGGGGAAGTTATCGATTGGAGCAATATCATCATTTGTTATGTACTCACGCAAATTTGCTGGACCGATTAATGAAACAGCTGGGATCATTACGGAGATTCAAACTGCAATAACGGCTGCTGAGCGAGTTTTTAGATTGCTTGATGAATCGGTAGAAAAAGAAGATGATACAGCAGCGATTGAATTAACTGATATCAAGGGTGAAGTGCGTTTTGATCATGTAAGTTTTGGTTATGATCCAAAAACAAGGATTATCTTTGACTTAAACCTCCAAATCGCCCCAGGCAAATTATTTGCGATCGTTGGACCAACAGGAGCTGGTAAGACAACGATAATCAATTTATTGATGCGTTTCTATGATGTAGATGAAGGTCAGATATTTATTGATGATATTCCAATCAACATGATTAAAAGACAGAGTTTACGTCAAGCATTTGCGATGGTTTTACAAGAATCATGGTTGTTTGAAGGAACGATCGCTGAAAATGTAGCTTATGCGAATATGGAGGCAACAACTGAGGAAATTATCAATGTTTGTAAGAAAGCACACATTCATAATTATATTGATAATCTACCAGATGGTTACAATACTATCTTAACGGATAATGCAGTTAATCTATCTAAGGGTCAAAAACAATTATTAACGATCGCTCGAGCCATGTTATCCCCTGCGAAGATGTTAATACTTGATGAAGCAACTTCTAATGTAGATTCTAATACTGAAATTCAAATTCAGAAGGCGATGTTAGAATTAATGAAAGATAAGACATCATTTGTGATCGCTCATCGTCTATCGACGATCAAGACAGCTGATCAAATATTAGTGTTGGATCATGGTAAAGTAATAGAAACTGGAAATCATGATGAGTTGATCAGGGCTAAAGGTTTCTATGCGAATTTGTTTAATGCTCAGTTTACGCAATAGCTAAGATTGCCTCGCATGGTTAAAAAGCGTATGATAATAAAGGAGGTATATGATGAAAGTTAAATATTCAGACTATCTTGAGTTGATGGATGATAAGATTGAATCTTTACGATTTTTACTTGATCAACACTTTGAATATACGAGCATATTAGCTACAGACGTTAGTGGTAGCAGTTATCGAGTGGCTTCAAGGCAAAAGAGCATAAGTGATTATCAGTTTAGTGAAAGAGGATTTGTGGTTAGGGTATATCAAAATGGTCTATATAGTGAATATTCATTTAATCATTTTGATGTTGATGATATTAATGGATTAGCACTTAATATCGTTGATAAATTAAAGAAACAATTAGATATGATCAAAGAGAATAGTTTTGTTATTCTTACGACACCAATGATCAATGAAGAAGAACGACAACTGTTTGTGGAAAGAGAAGTGGAAAAATTACCAGATGAGCAAGGTATTGATCAAATCGTTAATTTCTTGACTAATATAAGTGATCATGGAATCAAAGCAGACAAGAGGATCATAGAGTGTCAGGCGGCTGTTAATATGGTCCATGTTAATAAAGCTTATTTTTCTAAGCAGAAGCATTTACGTCAAAGTTATATGTTTAGTGAAGCTAACATTGTTGCTTTGGCAAAAAATGATAGTGATATCAAAATGGCATATAAAGGATATTCTGGTGCTATTGGTGCAGAAATCATGGATCAAATGCAAAATGATGTTGAAACTGTAGTAAAGGAAGCGATTGCATTGTTTGATGCATCACCAGTTGAACCAGGTGAATATCAAGTTATCTGTACACCAGAGGTGGCTGGACTGATCGCTCATGAAGCATTTGGTCACGGGGTTGAAATGGATATGTTTGTTAAGGAAAGATCTTTAGCCAAACATTATATGGGTAAGCAAGTAGCATCAGAGTTGGTAGATATGCATGATGGAGCTCTTTGTGCTGAAAATACTTCTTCATATTCATTTGATGATGAAGGGGTAATCGCTAACGATACTACTATCATTGATAAAGGGATATTGGTAAGTGGCATTTGTGATTTGTTGAGTGCATTAAGGTTGCAACATCAACCTACTGGTAACGGTAAGCGTCAATCGTTTGAACGTAAGGCTTATACAAGGATGACTAATACGATATTTAGTGCCAAAAATGATAAGCTTGATGATATGGTCGCTTCGATCAAGTTTGGTTATCTTTTAGACGGTATGCAATCAGGTATGGAAGATCCTAAAAATTGGGGAATTCAATGTATATTGGCTAAAGGGCATGAGATCAAAGATGGTAAATTAACAGGCAAAATAATTGCGCCTGTGATCATGACTGGCTATGTACCCGATCTTTTAAAATCGATCGATATGGTTGGTGGTGAAGTGGCGGTTTTTGGTTCAGGTTATTGTGGTAAGGGCTATAAAGAGTACGTTAAGGCGGCAGATGGTGGTCCATATCTAAGAGCGAAAGCGAGGTTAGGCTAATGAGCGATAGATTAATTGAATTACTAAAAGTAAAAGCTGATGGTTATAAGATCATCAATACGACAACTAGGGCTCATGAATTCTTTTTTATCAAGCATAAATTAGATATGAATCGTTATAAAGATGTGGAACATACTTTGTTGACCGTTTATAAAAAAGATAAGGAAGGGAAATATTTAGGATCAACGACAAGAGAGATCCATCCTTATTTAAAAAATGAAGAACTAGAGATGATCATTGATCAGATGGTATACTCTGCTCAATTTGTTAAAAATCCTTATTATGAATTAGTAAAACCTGAAGATAAAAATATCAGTGATCAACTTAAGGTAGATCCACTTGAAGTAGCTAAAGATATTATCATGACGATCCAAGCAACTAAAGAGACGCCGATTACAAACATTAATTCATATGAAGTGTTTGTTAATGAGAAGATCATCAATATCAAGAATTCATTAGGAGTGGATGTTACTTATCATACGCTTGATTCACAGGCAGAGATCATCGTTAACGCTAAGTTGGATGATCAAGAAATTGAGATATATCGCAATTATACTTTTGGAACATGTGATAAAGAATATTTAAGTCAACAGTTACACAATACATTACAGATTGGCATTGATCGATCAAAGGCTGTGCCTACGAATAATCTAAAACAGTTTAGGGTTGTCTTTACTGATCATAATGCGATCAAATTATTAAACTATTTTATTGATATGACTAATGTATCAAGTATCTATATGAAGATATCTGATTATCAAAAGGGTGAAACTATAGCTGAGTTTACAGGTAATGATAGGATTGGATTAAGTGCTAAGGCAAAATTATTCAACTCTAGTAAAAATCACTTATATGATGAGGATGGTAATCTTTTATGTGATCGTGAGTTGATCAGCGATGGTGTAGGTGTTGACTATTGGGGCAATCAACAATTTAGCCAGTATGTTGGAAAAAGCAAAGCTAGTAATTTTAAGAATTTTGTTTTTGCTGGTGGCAGTTTTGATCAACTAGAGCTTAAAAGATCACCTTATCTTAAAGCTGTTGAGTTCTCTGATTTTCAATGTGATAGCGCAACTGGTAATTTTGCTGGTGAGATTCGCTTAGCTTATTATTTTGATGGTGACAAGGAAATACCGGTAACTGGTGGTAGTATTTCGGGAAACATTCGTCAACTACAAAAACAGATGCGATTGGCGAAGGATTTAAAACAAATTGATAATTATCTTATACCAGAGTATGTGGTACTAGATGATGTTGTGGTTAGTGGAATAAATTAATCTATCTGCTAGATATTCTGCTATAATGATACTTGGAGTTGATGTTTGTGAAAGATAAATTAAAATGGGAATTATTGATGCTGTCATTATTGGTCATCGCTCTTTTTGCATTGAGCTATCTTGTTGTAAATGATTCCTTGAACGATTTTGATGAGCGTATTTATCAATTTATCAGTTCAATGAGTTCACTAAAATATATATTGATCGCTCAAATCCTTGTCTCTTTGGGTTCGTTGACGATCATTATGGCCTTTATCTTAATCATTGTCGCATTATTAAAAGATAATAAAGCTAAGGCATTGATCATTATCAATACATTGATGATCTATTTATTAACAACTTTATTCCAAGGCTTTATTAGAAGATTACCACCACTTCATCTACATATGATAAAAGTAGAAGGTTTTGTCTTTCCTAGTATCTATGTTAGTATGGCGGCGATATTTTATGGGGCGATATTGCTTTATGTTTTGCGTAAGTTAAATAACCAATGGTTAAGGAATATTTTTGTTGGAGTTTTTGTAATATTGATCTTAGTGATTGGAATGGCATGTGTTTATATTGGAACTAATCATTTTACGGATGTTGTGGCTGGATTGATCTTAGCGATGATCAGTTATCTTATTACTCGTTTAGTTTTGCGGTTGTGGCAAATGTTGATCGATAAGAAGATCATCACTTTAAATACAAGTAGTGATTAATTGGTTTATTTTCGATGTAAATGAGCAAAACCTTTCTTAAAGCGTATATTAGTGGTATAATTAATTGCGCTTAAAAAGAAGGGTTTTATATGAGTAAACAGAAGATTATCAATATTGCTGTCATCGCGCATGTCGATGCTGGCAAGTCAACATTAGTTGATGCGTTTTTAAATCAAAGTGGGATATTTAGAGCTAATGAGAATGTGCCTGATCTTGTAATGGATAGTAATGACCTTGAAAGAGAAAGAGGGATTACGATCTACTCAAAAAACTGCTCGATCAAGTATAAGGACTATAAGATCAATATCGTGGATACTCCAGGCCATGCTGATTTTTCCGGAGAAGTTGAAAGAATCATTAAGACCGTTGATACGGTTATTTTGTTGGTAGATTCAAGTGAAGGACCGATGCCACAAACAAGATTTGTCTTGCAGAAGTCGTTAGAATTGGGATTAAGACCAATTTTATTGATAAATAAGATTGACAAGAAAGATCAACGAGCAGAAAAAGTTGTCGATCTTGTTTATGAGCTATTTTTAGATCTAAATGCGAGCGATGCTCAATTGGATTTTCCAATATTATATGGGGTTGCCAGAGATGGAGTGGTCGTTAAGAATGTTAATGATGAAGGGGAATCTTTACAGCCTTTATTTGAAACGATCATTAGTCACATTGAAGCTTATCCAGATCTTGATGATAGACCATTACAAATGCAAGTATCAGCTCTTGCTTATGACGATTATATTGGCCGGCTTGGTGTAGGACGTGTTTATGAGGGCGTAATCCGTGCAAATCAATCAGTGATTATCACTAAAAGATCTAATATTAATGAAAAAAGAACCTTAGGACAAATATATATTTACGATGGCTTAAAACGAGTTCCCGTTAAAGAAGCATATAGTGGTGATATCGTGATTATTTCAGGAATTGACGATATATCGATTGGTGAGACTTTGTCTGATATCGATAATGTCAGACCTTTACCAATGATTCACATCGATGAACCAACTTTATCAATGAATTTCTTAGTTAATACCTCACCTTTTGCTGGTCAAAGTGGTAAGTATGTGACCTCACGTAATCTAAAGGAACGTTTATTTAAAGAAATGGAAGTTAATGTTGGTCTAAAGGTAGAAGAGACGGAATCGACAGATAAATTTAAAGTATCGGGAAGAGGCGAATTACATTTAACGATCTTGATCGAGAATATGCGTAGGGAAGGTTATGAATTAGCTGTAAGTAAACCGGAAGTAATCTATCATTATGTCGACGGTCAAAAGATGGAGCCGATTGAGAAAGTTATTATCAATATGCCTAGTGAATATATTGGTGTAGTCATGGAAAAGCTAAATGTTCGAAAAGGCGTCTTGATACAGATGCATGAAGATAATAATTATGTTTATATGGAGTGGTTAGTTCCTACTCGCGGTTTGATCGGTTATCGAACCGAATTGATAAATGATACCCATGGTGATGGTATCTTTGTTCGAAATTTCTCAAATTATCAAGAGTATCGTGGTGAGATCAATAGTCGCAGTAATGGAGTTATGATAAGTAATTCAACGGGAATCGCAATGACTTATTCGATCTTTAACCTTCAAGAACACGGCATCTTTTTTATCACACCACAAACAAAAGTTTATGAAGGTATGATCGTTGGCCAATGTAGCAAAGAAATGGATATGGAAGTTAATCCGACTAAGAATAAAAAAGGTACGGCAGTCAGATCTGCGGGTAATGATGAAGCGATGCGTTTAGTTCCACCAAGGATATTGACTTTAGAAAATGCCGTTGAATATATTCGAGAAGACGAATTAGTTGAAATAACACCAGATGCGATCAGGATGCGCAAGAAATATTTGACCTCATATCAACGTAAGACTAGTTATCGCGATCAAGTAAAGGAAAAGGATGCTAAGTAGTGGCTAAGAAAAACGGTGGATCACCAATAAAATTGACGATCAAACATGAATGCAGCGACTCGCAAGCGCGTTGTGGCATTTTAAGCACACCATCTGGTGATGTTGAGACACCGATCTTTATGCCTGTTGGTACACTAGCGAGTGTTAAATTCGTTTCTAGTGAAGAATTATATGATATGCATGCTGGTATCATTTTAAGCAATACATATCATTTATGGTTACGACCAGGTCCCGATATCGTAGAAAAGGCTGGAGGATTGCATCACTTTATGAATTATCATCGCCCGATGTTAACGGATAGTGGAGGTTTTCAAGTTTTTTCATTGAGTGAGAATCGGAAGATTACTGAAGAAGGTGTTACCTTTAAGAATCATTTAAATGGAGACACGATGTTTTTATCGCCAGAGAAGTCGATAAATATTCAGAACAAGTTAAAAGCTGACATCATCATGAGTTTTGATGAATGTCCAGCTTATCCTTCTACTTATGAATATATGAAAGATAGTGTTGAAAGAACGATCAGATGGGCAAAGCGGGGTAAGGATGCTCATCAATCACCAAAAACACAAGCTTTGTTTGGGATAGTTCAAGGTGGCGATTATGAAG
>JAQUCI010000043.1 GCA_028686295.1 Erysipelotrichaceae bacterium
ATACTAATTTAGATAAGACAAATGAGATAAAAGATTATTGTAAAAAACAAGATTTGCCATTTGTGGGTATGATACCGTTTGATCAAGAAGCGATCAATGCGATCAATGCTGGATTAACGATCGTTGAAGTTGAATCTTTATCGGGGCTGGCGGTAAGAAAAATATATGATGAGATAATAAAGCTATTATTTGTGTGATAATCACTAAATTGCCGTTAATTGAAGTTGTTTTATGATAAAATATAGTTATAAATAAGGAGTTAAGATATGAAGATAGCTGTAGCATGTGATAAAAAAGTAGTAACTCAACATTTTGGTCATTGTCAGAATTTCAATGTTTATGAGGTTAGACAAAATAAGGTTATTGATAAACAGGTAGTACCAAACCCTGGTCATAAACCTGGATTTTTACCAAACTATCTAAATCAGTTAGGGGTAAAAGTGATCATTGCTGGAGGTATGGGTGGTGGAGCCGTTGATATCTTTAATGATCTTGGTATTGAAGTGATCATTGGTGCTAAAGGTGAAGCTGATACATTAGTTGAAGCTTATTTAGATAATCAATTAGAATCAACTGGTTCAATCTGTCATCAACATCAAAATGAAGATGAATGTAATTAATGACAATAATGGTTTAAAGACAGATATAACTGTCTTATGATAGGTATTGAAAAGGAGGAAAAGAAATGCCTGAATTTGGACATCCGTTTTCTGGATTAAAAAGAAATGAGAAGCTCAGTAAAGAAGAATTGATTCGTGCTATCCGTTTTATGATCGCAGCTGAGTATGAGGCAATTCAGCTTTACATGCAATTGGCTGAGTCAACTGATAACAAGTTGGCGATCGAAGTATTAAAGGATATTGCCGATGAAGAGAGAGTTCATGCAGGCGAGTTCTTACGTCTTTTAAAAGAGCTTGATCCTGAAGAAGAAGAATTCTATGCTGAAGGCGCTGAAGAAGTAGAAGAAGAGATAGAAAAGTTTAAATAATATCAATACAGAATTCTATCGTTAAT
The DNA here is from genome assembly GCA_028686295.1 of Erysipelotrichaceae bacterium. GTDB lineage: Bacteria > Bacillota_I > Bacilli_A > Erysipelotrichales > Erysipelotrichaceae > JAQUCI01. The sequence continues at coordinate 1,015 of JAQUCI010000043.1, forward strand.
TAAGGGCTACGCTGTAGCCCTTAATACTTGGTGAAAAGAGGCGATCATTTAATGAGATATATTTATGGTCCAGTACCATCTAGACGTCTTGGTATATCTTTAGGCATTAGTCCAATTGAAAAGAAGACATGTAATTATGCCTGTATTTATTGTCAGCTTGGAAGAACTGATCATATGAGTAATACCAGAGAGATGTTTTATCCTGTTGCTGATATTATCAATGAGTTTAAGACATTTTTAATGACTAATATCGAATTTAATGTTATTACGATTGTTGGTGAAGGAGAACCTACACTATATGCTGGGTTAAAAGATTTAATGATTAATCTGAAGCAGATAACAGACAAACCATTAGCGATCATTACTAATGGAGCCTTACTTTATGATAAAAATGTAAGAGAAGAATTAGCACTTGCTGATATTGTCTTACCAAGTTTAGATGCTTATGATCAAAGAACCTTTAAGAAGATAAATCGACCGCATGGATCACTTGATTATACAAAAGTTATTCAAGGGTTGATTGATTTTTCTCATGAATATCATGGACAATTATGGATAGAGATAATGTTAGTAAAGGATATTAATGATGATGATGAGTCTTTGCTAGCATATCAAAGATTACTTAAGCAGATCAAATACGATCGTTTATATATAAATACGCCTGTAAGACCACCGGCTGAAACTGATGTTGAACCAATAAGTCAAGATAGAATGAAGAAAGCAGTTCAGATGTTAAAGGGTATAGCAATCGATCTATTAGTGGCTAATGGTTTTGCTAGTGATATCATAGATGATCAACAGGCGATCTTAAGTATCATTAGAAGACATCCAATGAATCAATATGAGATAGTCAACTTCTTACAGAAAAGAGGAAATGATCATCCAATTGTGATATTAGATATGCTTAGATCATATCCATTAGTAAATGTAATCTCATACAAAGGCTATAATACTTATCGCTTAAAATGATATATATATGATATAATCAAAAAAAGTCATTGTGGGAAGGGTTGATCAGCATTGAAAGATGATGTTAGGTTAATGAGCTTACTTAATAGAAGATATGCTTGTAAGAAATTTAAGAAAGATCAAAGTGTAAAAGATGAAGAATTATTACAGATCTTAAAAGCGGGACGTTTAGCACCATCATCTTTTGGAATGGAACCATGGAAGATGTTAGTTGTTGATAATGATAAGATCAAATCTGAACTTTATCCGTATGCATGGGGCTTTCATAATAGTTTTAATGGTAATACTCGTTTGGTGATCATTTTGAATAGGATAAATATGAACTATGATGATCCATATGTAATGCACATAATGAAGGATGTTCAAGGACTAGATCAAGACATGATAAAACCACGTCTTGATAGATTTAAAAAATTTCAATCTGAGGACTTTAATCTACTAGATAATAATCGTTATTTAAGTGATTGGACTGGTAAACAATCTTATATAGCTCTTGCTTTCATGATGATGATGGCTGCTGCTTTAGATATTGATTCTTGCCCAATTGAAGGTTTTAATAAAGAGAAAGTAATCGAAGTTTTAGTAAGTAATAAATTGATCGATACTGATCACTATACGGTGTCGGTAATGGTCAGTTTTGGTCATAAAGATGAAGATATTAGACCAAAGAAAAGACAGTTGATATCAAGCGTTGTTGATTGGATAAGATGATCATGGCGAGTTTTATTAATAGCGAAAATGATGAAGTTATTGATGATCTGAAACATAAACACCAAATGATTGACAGTGATTGGCTTATGTTTCATTTTTATTTATCAATTATCCTAGTTATTTTTGCTTGTTTATCAGAATTCGGATTAGGTTTATTTTTGATCAATTCTGATATGGTCACAACTTCAACTAGTAATTATTTCATTAAGTTTTTTTATCTTCCATCATTATTTAATATTTTCATGTTGCTTGCTCAAACATATCTGATCAAAGCTAATATAAAACAAAAAACCAAGATATATGCGATTTCATTAATATTAGTGTTGATCTGTTTTGTTTTATATACTGTACATTCTGCTTTTGTATCAATTTTTATCATATTTGCGATCGCTATTTCATTAACGACGATTTACGCTGATTATAAACTAACGATTTTAACGGGTTGCTTAAGTATAATAGGTATGGTAATTTCTGAGCTGTTTATTATATGGGACAAAGACAAGATTAGCATCTTTGCTAATACGAGTCGGTTTAGTGATTTTGTCGTGTCAATCTTGATCTTGATCGCTTTTCTAATTGTAACCATAATCGTTATTTATTTTGAAAGAAAGAAAAACGAAGCTATCATCATGATTAAATATGAACATACTAAACTTGAAAAACAATTGATGAAAGATGAACTTACTGGTTTGGCTAATCGCAAGGCGATGGTGGAGGCTTTTAAGATCATGGAAAATGATCATGATCACATATATTATTTTGTGGTTGGTGATCTTAATGGTTTTAAGAAGATCAATGATATTCATGGTCATCATGTAGGGGATAAAGTGTTGGTTAACTTTAGTGAAATATTAAGGTCACAAATAAAAAAAATGTCACCTTTTCGTTATGGTGGTGATGAATTCTGTCTTTTGTTTAAGGATGTTGAAGAAACTGATGTTATTGAGGTATGTGAACAGATCAATGATCTGATTAAGAGTGATGCCTTCATAAGAGATTCTAACTTACAGGTTTCAGTTAGTTTTGGTATTGCTAGTTTTGCTTTAAATCTTGATGCTCTAAAACTATTTATCAGGGCAGATCAAGCTTTATATCAAGCAAAAGCAAATGGTAAGGTTTATCAAGTTTATCAAGCAGATAATGAAGATTTGTGTTAAACTATAAAAACAAATGATCAATATTGATAAGGGGCTATAATGAAGATTGAGTATGCTAGTTTTTGTATTAGAAATGCTGATGTAAGTGATGCCAAGATTATATGCAAGTGGTGGAATGATGATAATTTAGCTAAAACCATCGGTTTTTCTAATAATTTTAACATAAAGGAAGAAGAGATCATCATGCAATTAGCCCATGATCGAAATCATTTGATCTTAGGTTATCAATCACAACCAATTGGTGAGGTGATCTTTAGAGAAGTTGGCTATAAGACTATTAAGTTAATGATCAGGATTTGTGTTAGCTCATTGAGAGATAGAGGTTATGGAAAGATATTTATATCGATGATCTTGCAGGTGTTATTCTATGAGTTAGATCACGAGAAGATCATCATTGATACAGATCTTGAGAATATCAGAGCACAACATGTATTTTCTACTTTAGGTTTCAATAAGATAAGAGTAAATATGGATTGTTATAAAGATCATCATGGTGATATGCATTCGTTGGTTGAATATGAGTTATATCGTGATGAATTTAATAGTTACATTAATAGTGAAGATCTAGTGTTTCACCCTCAAGTTGATCAATGAATCGTTGATCATGACTTACTACGATTATACCTAGTCCTTTATCTTTAAGCTTTCTTATGATCTTAACTACTTGTAGAGATGTCTTGTGATCTAAAGCTGATGTTGGTTCATCAAAACACAAGATATTAGGCTCAAGCATTAAGGCTCTAGCAATCGCAACTCGTTGCTTCTGTCCGCCAGATAGACGACTTATTCAAAAGTCTTTTTTTTCGCTTAATTCAAGGTCAGCTAATAGCTTATCAGCTTTTTGTTCAACATTGGCTAATCGATGATATTTTGCGGCTAAGATCAAATTTTCATAGACACTCATATGAGGGAAAAGTTGAAAATATTGAAAGACCAATCCAATAGCACCATTGATATTAAGCGTCCCTGAAGATAAGCTCTCAAGTTTACATAAACAACGAATGAGGGTTGATTTTCCAACACCACTTGGACCGGTGATCTTTAGTATTTGATAGCGATCAAGCGTAAAACATAAATTATTGAATAATTTCTCTTTTCCAAAATTTTTAGCAAGATCGATAGCTTCAATTAACATTTTCAATTCCTTTCTGTTTCAATAAATTGTTTTCAATATAAGATAATAGAATACTTAGTAACATATTCATGACCAGATAGATGATGCCTACTGTAATAAATGGTACAAATGTGGCTGTAGCATTGACTAAACTACGAGATATCTTTAATAAATCACTTAGACCAACTACGGAGATTAAAGCAGTATCTTTGACTAAAGTTAAGATTTCGTTGCTGATTGATGGAAAAGTATTGATGATAGACTGTGGTAATAAGATCTTTTGAAAGATAAACAAATCTGATAATTGTAAGATTTTGCCAGCTTCTTTTTGACCTTTATCAAGGCTTTGGATACCACCGCGTACAATCTCAACAAAATAAGCCGCGTAATTAAGGATAAATGCAAGATATGCTGCAAACCAGCGATCAAGGACAATGTTGAAGAAAGGTAACCCATAAAAGATAAAGATGATCTGAAGTAATAATGGGGTAGCTCTCATTACATAAACATAGGCTTTTATTAACCATACAAACCATTTATTTTGCATTAAGTAGACTAGGATAAAGGTTAATAGTGATGACCCTATAAGGGGTACTACAAACAACTGTAATGTTGTTTGTAGTCCATTGACATAAGGATTAGTCATTAAACCAATTAGCTCCAATTGGGCAAACCGGACTAGTTGTTAGTTTTCTTATGGAATATGATTTTATAAAGAATATTAAGGATTTAGGATTCTATGTAGAGTTTAAATCATTTACTGAAGAAACAGCGATCAATGTACTAAATCGAAGTATTTACAAAGGAATAAAAGAAAAATACTTTTTCATTTTAGTTCTTCACCGCTTACTATAGAAAGATTAAGCGGTAATCATGAAGGAGCTATTACTGGTTGGACTTTCACAAATGAGATAATGCCTGCAATCACAAAAATGACCGATATAAAGAAGGCATGTTATACACCTATCGCTAATATCCTTCAAGCCGATCAGTGGACCTTTAGTCCATCTGGACTACCAATTAGTATCTTAACAGGTAAGATTGCTGCTGATAAAGCCATCGATAATCTAAAGTCAGGAGTTAGATAATGAAAACCATTGTTCTTTATGAAAGCAAATCTGGTAATACGCTTCAGTATGCAAAATGGATTGCTGAGGGATTAGGATGGGAGATTAGAACGTTTTCTAGTTTTAAGAGATTCGAGATAAAATTTTCGGAATATAATTTTTGGCAGTGGCGTTTACATGGGAAAAATGAATAAGATTAAGAAAGTACTAAAGTGGTTTAAAGATAAACCAATAATTATCTTCGCGTGTGCTAGTAATAACAATGTAAAAGAGTATATAGATGATATTAAATCACAGAATTTTAATACTAACCAATTATCATTTCATAAGTTTTTCTATTTGCCTAAGGGTGTTGATTTTACTAAAGCAACAGGGATTCAACACAATATGTTAAATTTTTATAGAAATGTACTAGAGAAAAAAAGAACAGATTAAAAAATGAGCAAGCAATCTTGGATAGTTTTTATAAACCAACTAACTTTGTGCGAAAAAATGAAATAGAATCAATCGTTGCTTATACTAAAAGTTTAATGAATTAGTGTTACATAAAGAATAGATATCATTGTTATATTTATTAAGAAGAGTTTATTTCATCAGTTATATCATCTATTAACGTAATTGTAAGATTATAATAGAATTATTACGAAAAACGAATAAAGCTATTATGATCTTTTAATATTAAGTTTGACTTAAGTTTATGTCTAAACTAAACTAATTAGATGAATGTGAGGCTATATATGTTAAAGGTTGTTGAACTTGAAAAAAGATATCGTAAAGTAGTAGCAGTGGACAATGTTAGTTTTGAAGTCAACAGGGGAAATGTTGCGGTATTATTAGGACCAAATGGAGCTGGTAAATCAACGATAATCAAGAGTATCGTTGGTTTATTACGCTTTAAAGGGCAAATATATATTGCAGGGATTGAAAGCAAATCTGTTGAAGCAAAAAAGCGCATGTCTTATGTTCCTGAGGTTGCATCAATGTTTTCATTATTAACAGTTAAGGAACATTTGATCTATTTCCAAAAAGCTTATGGATTAGACAATAATGAAGAATATATGAATGAGTTGCTTGAACGTTTCGACCTTTTAAACAAGCAAGACAAGATGGGTAATGAACTATCAAAGGGCATGATGCAAAAGGTTAGTATTTGTTGTGCTTTGATCGTGAAACCTGATTTGGTAATCTTTGATGAACCCATGGTCGGACTTGATCCAAAAGCGATAAAGGAGTTAAGATCGATCATTTTGGAATTACGTGATCAACAAAAAGCGATACTTCTAAGTACACATATGTTGGAAATGGTCAATAATCTATGGGATCAGGTGATCTTAATGGACAAGGGACATTTACAAGGGACATATGCTAAAGCTGATATGGCTCAACAAGATCTAGAAGAGATATTCTTTGCCAAGACAGGTGTTGATAATGAATAGTGCTATCATTTATCTATTCAAAACAACGATTATCAATACTTTAAAACTGACACTGCATAAACCCTTGAAAATGTTTGGATTTTTATTTATGTTAGTTTATTTTTTAGCGGTACCTTTTATGATGCAATCACTTATTAATACCATGCATCTTAATGACCCTAGTGGATTTGTGTTTTTAGGAAGCATGAGTTTAGTATATATCTCACTACCATCAACACTTTCCTATCTTAAACGAAAGGGTGTTAATTTTCGTCAAAGTGATATTAATCTTGTCTTTGCGACAAGTATCGATCCTAAGTATTCTTTGATCTACGGATTACTAAAAAGCGCTTATATGAGTTTAGTATTACAATTGGCGATCTTAATTGCCGCTATCTTCGTCTTTAATGTTCCGATGATCAATGCTTTGACTTATTCACTAAGTGATATTATCTTAGCTAATATCTCAAGCTATAGCATTGCACTTATCATGTATGGTTCAGAAAACCTAACTTTTGAAAATAAAAAGCTGATTAGAAATCTATCATACTTATTATTAGGGATTATCACTGTTTTTATTTTGTTTAAAGTATTCGTTAACGGCTTATCTGTTGTTACAGTAAAATCACTGATCTATGATCCATTAATTTTGATGATACCTTACTTCGGTTGGCAAATATCTTTTTTACAAATGATGATATTGGGGCCATCATTGGTCAATATCATTGGTTCTATCTTGTATATCATATTGACGATCGTTGTGTTCTTATATGCATTTAAAATGCCTTGTCAAGGTGAATATTATGAGGATGCATTAAGTTTTGCGGAGGACTATGAAAAACTATTAGAGAAAAATCGAAATGGAGATCGTGTATTCTTTAGTAATAAGGCCTCTAAGATATTTAATACTGATACCCGCTTGAAGGGGCAATATGGACAACTGATCTTTAGTCGTCAATTCTTAAGCCATCTTCGTCAACATCGTTATTTTATCCGTTTTTTTGATTTGGTGCATTTAGCTATAGGTTGCTTGTTGATCTTTATGTTTAATGATCTATTTGATAGTGCATCTGTGATTAATTTTTTCTATATGACAATAATCATAACGATCTATTTAAATACTTTTTTTGCTGGGGTTAATAATTGGCGTAAAGAATTTGATCAATATTCATTTTTCTTGATACCAGCAAGTAATTCTAAGAAATTATTTTATGCGACCTTGTTTGAACATGTTTCTTCTGTTATTAGATCTTGTTTATTGTTAATACCAGTAGGTATTAGCTCTAAGATGTCGGTGTTTGTTATCTTGTTAGCGGTAGGATTATATGTATCACTTAGAGCGATGATCATCTATAGCAGTATCTTGTTTAAGGATATCGTTGCTAACAAGCTTAATCAGACTTTAGCGTCGTTGTTAAATATGTTCTTTAATCTGACATTTGCGATGATACCGGTTGGCATAAGTATGCTTCTGATATTATATTACAGCTTATCAGCTATCTTTATTTACATATTTATGATCATTTATTGTTTGTTTATAAGCTGGTTAATACTAATGCTTGATGCAAAGATCTTAAGTCATAGTGAAGCTTTACGTTAAGTCTTGTTTAATTTTCCACTTTTACTTTTCTTTTTTAGAGTTTATAATATAAACAATAAGGAGAAATAATGAATAGGATCAATATAATTTGCCTTGGAGTAAAAGACATGCGTAGGTCTTTACATTTCTATCGTGATCTTTTGGGTTTTAAAACGGATGTGACTGACGATAATCCTGATGTCGTGTTTTTTAATACACCAGGTACAAAATTTGAACTGTATCCATTAGAGCTGTTAGCTCAAGATATCAGCAACGACATGCCACCGAAAATAGCTAATGGATTCGCAGGCATAACTTTAGCGTATAATGTCACTGAAAAACAAGAGGTAGACATGATCATTGAACGTGCAAGAAAAGCTGGCGCGAAGATCATCAAAGAACCACAGCCTGTATTCTGGGGTGGATATCACGCATATTTCATGGATTTGGATGGTTATTACTGGGAAGTAGCATACGGTCCCAATTTTAGGTATGATCAAGATGGTCATTTGTTATTGTGAAAATAGGAGAATAACATGGGTTATTATTTAGTGGATTATGAAAATGTAAAAAAAGATGGATTAAATGCGATCAACAAACTTACTGAAAGAGACAAAGTGTGTATATTTTATAGTCAAAATGCGGAGACGATGACATTTGGCTTACACCGTCGATTAAACGAATCTGTAGCTCATATTTCTTTTCAGAAAGTTGAAGTTGGCACAAAAAACGCGCTTGATTTTCAATTGGTAACCTATCTTGGCTATATAATCGCTTTAAAAGAGGATAAGAACTATTATATCGTTACGAAAGACAATGGATTTAATAGTGTTTGTCAGTATTGGTCAAAACGAAACATTGATGTATCGATCGTCGCTGATCTAACTGGCAGAAATCTGAAACAAGAGAAAGATGATCTTTACAATGAAGTCGATAAGTTACTTATAGACAAAGACATCGTACAAAAGGTAACAGATATCATTGTTCAATATAAAACAAAGCAAGGCATCAATAATGCTTTGATCAAAAACTTTCCAAGCAAAGATCATAAACAAGCCAGTGAGATATATAAGATGATCAAGCCTTTACTAAAGGATAAAAAAGGAAAATAATATTAAGTAGATGGAAAAAAATGAATCAAAAAAATAATTTAAATTTATTACAAGAACACTTGTTTAAAACAATAGCCAAGTTAGGAATGCTTGTTTCAGTGTTCAGCGTTATTAGTAATATGCTCACTAAATTTCCTTTTCAAGCTAATATCAAATGGTTTATTTTGTTTTTGTTATGTGTTTTAGCTTTATGGTTATTAAGACACGATCGTATGAGCAATAATGTTATGATGTTGATCTTTGTTTTGATAATCTCTGTCTTTTTGCCGTTTGCCTTCTTTGATTCTGGTGGTAGTTCAAATAATGCTTTAGGATATACTTTTCTGTTAGTTATCGTTATATCATATCTATTTACTGGAAAACAAAGACTCAGTTTGGTCTTACTATTAATCCTAGTGTTTATCATCATGCACGTTGTGGAGTACTATCATCCAGAGATTGTTGTTTATTATCCGCCGTTTAATCAATTTATCGACCGTTTAGTACAGATACCGTTTTTATTGTTTATGTCTTTTTTGATCATAAAACAATTTTGGCGAGATTATGAAATAGTAAATGAGAATCTTAACGTATTAGTAGATAAAGATCATTTAACAGGTTTATACAATCGCCGTAGATTTAATCAAGAAATTGATGAGGTAATCAAGAATAGTACAAAGAATGTGCAATTAGCGCTAATCGATATGGATTATTTCAAGAATATCAATGATACCCATGGACACATGGTTGGGGATGAAGTTCTTAAGAAATTAGCGAATTTATTAATGAGATATTTTGACCAAGATCAACATATTGTTGCGCGTTGGGGTGGCGATGAATTCGCGATCATTTATTATGGTAGTCAAAAAGAATTATTGGATAAACTTGATAAAGTACTTAATGAATATAGTGATTACGTGAAGTCTTATGATATCAAGGCTAAAATTACTAGTAGTGTCATTGCGTTTGATCAGTATGATAGTGTAAAAGATGCACTGATCGAAGCTGATAAATTACTTTATCAAGAAAAAGAAAATAATCGTGTATGGTAAAAAGC
>JAQUCI010000163.1 GCA_028686295.1 Erysipelotrichaceae bacterium
TTTTATTATCATATGTCTCCTCCGATAGTTATATTCTATCATAATTGTATATATAATTTATCGCATATGCGATAAATTAATTATCATTAAATTAGATAGTCTTGCCAACCAAGCGTCTTCTTAACTAGCACTTCACCTATCCCAGCATGAACAGTACGGATGTTATCATGATCTATTGGTGCAAGATCACGCATTGCCAATGAATTATTACACAGAGCGATATCAATACTTGGATCAAGTAATTGATCATCATTTACCAAATCCTTAAAATAAACCACAGCATCTCCCAAAACTACCACCATTAACGCTAGTGTATGTTCTTCATACTGACAATACTCTTTTAGATTACTAATCTTTGCTTTTAGTTGATCTATCTTCTTTATCTGATCGATGATCAGTAATGCTTTTATCTTCATCTTGTCCTCCTTTATTTTTTTTGTTGGGTAATAAATTCTTAAATGAAATACTAGCAAGATCTTTGATCGTTTGTAAAACAAACTTCTTTGTTTGTTCATCTACATCACTGATCGCTCCTAAGATGTTCTTACCATCCTGTATGATATTATCAGTTAATTGTGATAAGGTTTGCGCATTAGTTGATTTAATAACGTTATACAAAGTATCAATAAATAATTCTCGCTCTTTGATCGTTGCTTTTGTTAACCATTGATTGATCGTCTTATTGGTATACTTAGCTGCATTACTAAGATGTTGTTGATATAAGAAGTCTTCTTCATTAACTTCCCATAAAAATGGATCATGCTGTAAAAACCAAAATCCTTTACTTTTAACGATTGAATAGTGATCTTGAAATTCTAATAACATTCCGACCATTGATGATTGCGGAATGGTCTTTTTGATCCTATCAGCGATTGCCAGATAACCATCGCTATTAAAAACAGTTTCTTGAAATCCGGGTCCATCATGATTATATACAAAGATGATCCGCTCTTTGATCTTTTCATCAGCATTCATCGCTGCATAAACAGCCAAATTGCCACCTTTTGAATGACCACCAAGCATTATCTTAGCTTTTGATGTACTTGCCATTAATCGTAAATAAGCTAAAGCTTCAGTTTGAGCTGGCACTGGCATTGTAAATGACATATTGAAATCTTCTTTCCACCCAACGATCGTTGAATCAGTACCTCGAAAAGCAAGGTATATAAGATCATCATTCAAATGATAAGTAACAGCTGAAAATTGCTTTTCAGTTTTATCATCAAGTTTATTTACATAATGACTCATCTTGATGTTACGAAAACGAGGACTAGCTGCCATCGCAAACAATAATTCCTTATTCTCATCAGGAGCCCAAACATACTTAAGCATATCATTAAAATGTTCCGCTTGTAACATATCTTTGATAAGATAATCTTTATGATTATCAGAAAAGATTTCATCAAAGCGGATATAAGCATATTGTGATAATACTAAACTATCTACTTGATTAAAAGATAGATCATTTAGATCCTTTAGTTGTTCTTTAACATAATCAATAATATTAGCCATCATCATCATTCCTTTATGATTAGATTATAATCCAATTATGTTAATAATTAAAGTTAGCTTACTTGAGCGTCTTGATCAATTGTAATAGAATGAAATAAAGCGCAAGGAGTAAACAATGACGATAAAAAGAATCAGGGTAAGTGGCAGTAATTATGAATGTGGTTTTCAATATGGTAAAGCAGCAAGTGAAATGATCAGAAATAATATTGATAATTATCAATGTTTGATCAAAGATCGAAAAAATATCTTACCGGAGCAAGCTCATAGGATCGCATTAAAATATCAAACATATATACCAACAAAGTATCTTGAAGAAATGCAAGGTATCGCTGATGGTGCGCAAGTTAATTTTGTGGATATCTTATTATTAAATTGTCGAAGTGAACTTTTATTTAAAGACGATCAAGAATTACAAGAATGCACAGCTTTCGCTTTAATGCCAAAGATAACAAGTACCCATGATGCTTACGCATGTCAAACTTGGGATTTCGCCCGTAGCCAAAAAGATAATGTCGTTTTACTTGAGATCGATAGCGATGTAAAGATCATGATGATAACAGAAGCTGGATTAATCGGTGGTAAAGGATTAAATAGCTCTGGTATAGGATTAACATTAAATGCCCTAAATACTAATAGTGCAGGTATAGGAGTTCCTTTGCATGTTCGAATGCGAATGATCTTAACTGAAAAAACATTAGCTTCAGCTTATCAAAAAGCGGTCAATATGCCTATACCAGTATCTGCTAACTTAATCATCTCATGCAAAGATGGACTTGCTTTGGGATTAGAATTGACACCAAACGATTTTTATATATACTATCCTGAAAAAGGTATCATATATCATACAAATCATATTGTAAGTGATAGTATCGACATCATTGATAAAAATCGACCTTTTGGTAATAGTTTTGTGCGTTTCGCTAATATTAAGTCACTACTTGAAGATGCTAGCGCTATTGATCTCAACATGATCAAGAAGATTTTACAAGATCATCGAGGTCATCCCAATGGGATCTGTGTCCACGCTGATGAATCCCTCCCTTTAATAAAACAACATGGCACAAATCACGCAGTTATCATGGACTTAACTAATCTGAGTATTCACTATGTCCACGGCAATCCCTGTCAAGATGA
>JAQUCI010000164.1 GCA_028686295.1 Erysipelotrichaceae bacterium
AGGTGCGACCTGTGAGGATAGTACTTATTTAGCTGCAGGTGAAGCTAAAAATGATGGTTTTGGTCATGCTATATTCGGTGGTGCAGCCAATGCGATCAAAGACATAATCTTATCAAGTGGAGCAGCTAAGCGTTGTAAAGTACAAGACTTAAGTACTGCACAAAGATGTCATGCTTCGGAGCAATCTTTGGTTGATGTTGAAGAATCATTCAATTTAGGTATGTCGGCTCATATGCATAGTATGGATAAAGCGTTCACTGGTCATATGGTTGGCGTAAGACGTAAAGATAAGACTGACTATGATGTTGAATTCTTTACAACAGAAGCTAAAAATGTAGCAAATCATGTCAAAAACTTCCCAACTGAATGGGTTTTACCAAATTATCGCGGAATATCTCAAGAAGCTTATGATTATATGCGACCTTTGATCCAAGGTTCGCCCGTTATAATTTATGAGAATGGAATTCCTGCTTTTGTAAAGCCATATTATATGAAATAATAAAAGAGCAAGCTTAATCTTGCTCTTGTTTAATGAAAGGATAATTTATGAAGGTTGGCGTATCAATTTATCCAAGCGACAATGATCAAGATAAGAAAATAGAGAATTATATTGATAGTGTCAATGATCATGGTATAGATATTTTATTTAGTTCGATTCATTTGACTGAATATGATCTAATCGATCAATTAAAAAAATTTGTTATGATTGCAAGGCAAGCCAAAAAACATGAGATGCGTTTAATAGTTGATATTTCAGGGAAAGTTATCAATCAAATTATTGAAGATGAATCGTTATTAAAGTTCTTTAATTCGTTTAATATTGACACACTACGTTTAGATTATGGTGTTGATGATCAGTTAATCAGAAAGATCAATGATAAAACAGGTATCGAAAGTTTTTGGTTAAATGCTTCAATGACAAATGATAAGGATATCAGAGGATATTTAAACGTTCAATTACCAAATTTAAGATGGGAAGCCTGTCATAATTTTTATCCAAGACCACAAACGGGTTTAAATAAGGAGTTTATCACAAGACAATATCATAAATTTAAGGAGTTTAATTTACCTGTATACGCCTTTATAAGTTGTCTTGATAACCCTCGAGGCCCATTATTCTTTGGTTTACCAACACTTGAAGAACATCGTACTTACTCTATCGATAAATCTTATTATGATTACGTTGATAACAAGTGTTGTAATGGAATTATCATTGGTGATCCGTTTGTAAGTAATGATAATCTAAAGATACTATCCGATTGTATCAATGATCGACCACTAGTGTTGACACTAATACCTGATTTAAATATTACAGAAGCAGAGTTAGCAACTTTATTAGATAAGGTTCATAAATGTCGTTATGATGTAAATGAAAATATGTTAAGACTCGTTACTTCACGAATGATCAGCGAAAAGTCTGTTGAAATATTGCCAAGAGATTCTTATAAACGAGAAAGAGGAATGGTTACTATCGATAATATTGGCTACAAGCGCTATAGTGGTGAATTACAGATTGTCCTAAAAAATCTTGATATTGATCATAATGTAAATGTTTTAGGAAGAATAATTGATGATGATTTATGGAAGATACCACATATAGCCTGTGGACATAGATTTTATTTTGTGATAAAGGGGAAACTATGAAAGAATTAATGGAAGCTTTGAGATTAAAGATTGATAGTTATATTGATAAAGGATTATTGCCTTCAGCAAGTTTAGGTATCTTAGATAATGATAGGTTATATACATATCAAAAAGGCTATATGAATGTAGTTAATAGTAAACAACCACTTGAGGATGATCCGATCTACGATCTTGCTAGTTTATCAAAAGTTACAGTAACAGTGATGTTAATACTAAAACTTATCGAAAATGGTAAATTATCACTTGATACTAAAGTAAAGGATATTCTTTTGGATTTTAACGATGATAACATTACTATATTACATCTTTTGATTCACACTTCAGGTTTACCCGCCGATGATAAAGATTATAAACAATGTGTTGATAAGAAATCACTATATGGTTTTATCAATCATTTACCGAAAGAACCGCTTAATGATAAAGTTATCTATTCGTGTTTTAATTACTTATTATTAGGTTTTATCATCGATCAGCTTGAAGAAAATATGGAGATATTTGCTAAAGAAGTTTTATTTGAACCATTGAACATGACTAGCACTTGTTATAATCCACAAACTAAGGGGTTGATTCACAGATGCGTTGCGACAGAACTAAGTGAAAAACGCGGACTAATAAGGGGTGAAGTGCATGATGGTAAGGCATTTATTGCTCAAGGTGTGGCAGGTAACGCTGGTGTATTTTCGACAGTTTCTGATCTTGCTAAGCTCGCTAGGATGATCTTAGATAATGGTGTATATCAAGATCGAGTTATCTTTAATGAAAAGTCGATCTGCATGTTAGATAAGTGTTATACAAAGGACTTAAATGAAAGTAGATCTTTAGGTTGGTTTTATAAAGATAAACGTTGTGAGTTTACCAAAAATCAATCAAGATGTCTTTATCATACTGGTTTTACTGGGACATCTATGTATATCGATTTGGATCGAAGATTATCGATAATCTTACTTACCAATCGTGTTCATCCTA
>JAQUCI010000165.1 GCA_028686295.1 Erysipelotrichaceae bacterium
GCTAGATAATCTGCTTGTAGTTTCTCTTGTACTAATAAACGCCAAGCTACGTTAGTATTACTAGATCCTGGATTATATGAATCTATAATATCATTGATTTGGTTTTCGGTTAGTGGTTTATCAACGGTCGGTGTTGTGGTATTACTGGTACTAGCTATCTTACTAGCTGCAGTACCAGCAATGTATTGTCAGTCTCGCCTGTTTGGTGCGAATTTGGTGAGCATTCCGTTTCGCCTTTTAAGATCAAAACCACTGCCTGCTCTGAATATTATTACGGTGCGGGATAAAGGGACGTGGTCGCCTCGAATCACAAACTCTGGGAGTACCGACGTTTTAAAGGCTTTTAGTACGTGATCGAAATGGACATTCTTGTGTCAAATGGGTGGTTAGCAACTTCACTAACCCGCCATTTCGAGTCATTTACAAGGCTACGGTTATGTGGATATGCACGAGAATGTACTGAAACCTAAATTTCTACGCCAGTTTCGGTATATACAAATTTTTTAAGATTGTTCTCATTCACCAACATTATATCTGTGCCTACTGGCATATTAAATATTTCAATAACAGCAGGTTCTATATTGACAATAGTTCCCCAATCACACACCGCCATATTAGATGAATCAGCTAAAAATTCAACAGTGTCTATGTCAGACAAAAATCTCCAACCGTTATCAAGTTCATTACATGAAGACTCTCGGATACACCATTTGACATTCCCCAGACCATTCAAAATATTTCTTGATACTACACATCCACCTAAACCCATACTCTTCATTTTTATTCCTCTTTGATTAGCTTTTTAATCATTTCTGGCCCTCGTTCTGTTAACAATTTTCTAACACTAATTCCTGATTTGTTTGTGATATCAATGTTTTGAGGATTTGATAATACTTCTTCTGAGAACTTCATGCCCTCATCTGATTGACGTTTTAGAAGTTCTAAACATATCGACAACAATGCAGTATTTTCGTTTGCATCTAATCTATAATATTCTACAATGTTGATTCACAATTTCATTCAAGCATTACTAAAATAGCTTTTTATCTATCTATGAAAAGTCTATTTTGATATTTCTCTTTTTATAATAGATTGTGCAATTCTCCTCAGCTCATTTTCATCATATCCACCGCCTATTGAATATGATATAGCGAGTATTTGTTTTGCTTTTTTATCAAGCATATCATCAGAAAGTTCAAGTTTAAGTTCTTCAAACATTTCTTTAATAATCTGTCTAGCCAAAGTTTTATCCTTAGTTGATTGATACATTTTTAATTCCTCTCTTTTACTTTGGTAATTTTATTAAACTATCAAGTATAATTTGTTTATTCGTGATTGCTTGTGTTGCTCCCCCTATTCCAAATTCAGGATAACATCTTGTGAGTGGCTCAAGATAGTTTGCTGTACCCCAATTACCATTCGGTATCCGAATATCATCAATAATCTGAAGTGTATCAAAAGAGCCTCTAATCGAAGCATCATGTGGCACCTGTAGACTTCCTGGTGTAGCAACATCATATTTATTGAAGCTAAAGTACGTTCCATTTGGTGTCCCATAGTAATCGGATTTATTATCACCAAATTAATCACTGTTTCCTTTAAACAATGACGCTTTTACATTAAAGAGATAGTTAACTTATAGATAGCCTTCGAAAGTTCAGAATTAATCAAATGCACTATTTTCTCTATTCATACTTACCCACTACCAAGCAATAAGATTTCTTTCTATAACATCTCTTATAGATTTATACTGCACTGTTTCAAATTCATCACCTGTACAATTATTATATACTTTGTCTAATATATCTCTATCTTTACAATAGAATTCAATAAATGTTGAATCTGTACATAGGAAGATCAATTCACAATTACTCTTTAGGAAATCTTCAAACGTCTCTAGTTCAGTGCTTTCACATCCTAAAGGATATGCTTTTATATCAGCAAATATCATGTAATAATTATCTCTTGATATACATTTAAAGAATTCTTCTCCACTTAAGATATTTGTCCCAAAAAAGCTTTCATTCAAATTACCACTTTCCGAGTATAAAAAATCATCAGCATTTATATACCACACAAAATTAAATAAATTAATCCCATTTAGTATTTTATATAAATAATTGCTATATTCATTTTTTACTCTAATATCTAGACCAATCACTTTGTATTTTCTCCCTTCCAAATATAAATTCACTTCATGATATCTATAGATTAATAAAAACTTCAATTTTACTCCTTGAAAATTTGGTTGGTAATTAGAATACATATGCATTCTATCTACATATTCTATTGTAAGACCATCCTCACTCCTTTTTCAAATCCTGCTACTGCAACAGGTATAAGTGGGTCATTCAATGCCCCAACTACAGTAGCATCGTCTGCTATGAGAATAATAGTTGCTATCCCTGCAACAATGATCAATCCAACTCCAGTAAGTTTTACCCAACATGAATTACTCATAGAATGCGACGTAATTATCTGTTTGTTAACTGGGGGTATTGAGACACCCGGTTGTCTTTTTCCATTTTTCCATTCATGTTCGTGTGGAAATTCATGTCCTACACCACCATGATTATAGTCAGTATCTTTGGT
>JAQUCI010000044.1 GCA_028686295.1 Erysipelotrichaceae bacterium
ACCATAAGAGGTGATAAAGTGAATAGAGGCGAAGAAGATTACATAAAAGTATTATATGAATTACAAGCTGATCACAATACTGGCTTAATGATTACTAATGCTGAGTTAGTGGATCATTTTAAACATACTCCTCAAACGGTAAATGAGATGATTAGAAAATTGGTCGATAAAGGCTTGGTTGAATATGTACCTTACAAGGGTTCGACTTTAACAGAAATGGGAAAAGAAATAGCTATCCATATTCTGCGTATACATCGTATTTGGGAAACATTTTTACAAGAAAAATTGGGCTATAGTTGGGAAGAAGTCCATGAAGATGCCGAGTTGTTAGAACATGTGACCTCAAAGAAACTTGAGGAGCGAATGTATAAATATCTTGGTGAACCACTTACTTGTCCTCATGGCAATCAGATTGTTGATCTTCATGATCAAAGTAGTGATATGACTATCAATCTATTGAAAGCAGAAATTGGAATCAGGTATCATCTTGTACGTGTTATGGATAACAAAGAACTATTAAACTATCTCAATGAACTTCAGATCAGTATAGGACAAAACTTGATCTTAAAAAAGATAGATAAGTTCAGTGAATTCATCATCGTCGATGTTGATTCAAGATCGGTTAATATTGGTTTTAAGGTTGCTAGGCAACTTTTTGTAACAAAGTGTTAGATACGGAGGTTATCATATGGAGTTTACAGATGTATTATTTGCATTTTCATTAACATTGTTTGCGGGATTAGCAACGGGTATTGGTAGTGCTTTGTCATTGTTGACTAAACAAACGAATACTAAGTTTTTGTCGGTAGCGTTAGGATTTTCTGCTGGAGTAATGATCTATGTATCGTTTGTTGAGATATTTGCGAAAGCACAGGATGCTTTAGTATCGTCTTTAGGTAAAGTTGCTGGTACTTGGGCAACGGTAGGTGGTTTTTTCTTCGGTATGTTAATCAGTGCCGTGATTGATAAGTTGATACCAAGTGTTGAAAATCCGCATGAAGTTCATACTGTTGAAGAAATGGATGGTAAAAGTGAATCTCATAAGGCTAATCTAATGAGAATGGGAACATTTACAGCTTTGGCTATTGCCATTCATAACTTCCCTGAAGGGTTGGCTACTTTTACGGCGGCTTTGAGTGATCCTAAATTAGGGATTCCAATCGCCATCGCAATAGCCATTCATAACATCCCTGAAGGCATTGCTGTAGCAGTACCTATCTATTATGCGACAGGCAGTCGGATGAAAGCATTCAAGTTATCTTTTCTATCAGGGTTATCAGAACCAGTTGGAGCTATTGTTGGCTATCTTGTTTTGTATCGTTTTTTCAATGATGCTGTATTTGGATTTATCTTTGCTTCAGTAGCAGGAATAATGATATATATTAGTTTAGATGAACTTTTACCATCTGCGCATGAATATGGTGAGCATCATTTATCAATTTATGGACTTATTGCAGGTATGGCTGTAATGGCTTTAAGCTTATTGATGTTTTTATAGATTTATGTTTTGATCATATAGCGTTTTCTAAATTGTAAGGGAGTCATTGACTCTCTTTTTTTGAAAAAACTGACAAAGTGAGATATAGAATTGAATTGTAGTTTGTTTGCGATATCACTGATAGACATATCTGATTGTAATAATAATTCTTTTGCATGATTAAAACGACAGTATAAGATGTATTCATAGGGGCTTTGATGTGTATAGCGCTTAAACTCTCTGATAAAATGGTATTCACTTGTCAAGACAAGTTTAGACAAATGTGTAACATTAATCTTACTAGTATAATTATTATTGATGTAATCAATCGCGATATTTATTGAATTGGGAATAATTATCTCTTTTTGATCGAGTTGACTGGTTTGATTCAAAAAACTAATCAAAAGATCATATATCATATTTGATAAAGTGAAATGATTTGGTTCGGCTTGTTTTCTAAAAGCTCTATAAATGTTACCTATCTTATTTCTAATATTATCTACTAAGACCTTTTGATGATATACGATTTGATCGTTTATGATCAACTTTGTGTATTTTTGGGAAAAAGGGCCGTGATAATGTATAAATAGTAGTACGAAAGGATCGTTTTTATCAGGGTAATAACTGTGATCATGATGACAATCAATGACAAAGATATCTCCTTTTTTTAATTGGAAGTGTTTATTATCATAATCAAGAAATCCTTTACCTGAAACAATATAACAGATTAAAAAAGAATCGGTATTACGATCTTTAACTACATAATCGCTCTTACAGTAAGTTAAACCAACTCTTTGAACATAAAGCAATAGTTCTGTGATCTGTTTAGGATAGATAGGTACAAAAGATGATGATATAGGCAATCTTGATATTTTTACATAAGATTGTGGCATTTTATCTCCCAGCAATAATTTGATGAATTTAAGCAATATTATGAATTGTATAAATTAATGATACAAATTATCATTATATATGTAAAGGTTATTTGCGCTAAAGGTTTATATAAACTGAAAAGCAGTTTTATATAAATCATGATAATATTGATATAAAGGAGGAAAGATGTACAACTCAAATTATGATAAGTATCCATTTATTGAAGTTTATGGTCATGATCAAGACGCGGTAATTGGGTATGAACAGATATGTGCTAAAATAAATAAAAAACTTAACAATAGTGGTGTTTTAGTCATTGATTGTTATCACTCAGTAAGGGTGAATGAGATAGTAAGCGGACTTAGAAAACATCTAAATATCGACGAAGTTATCTTTAGTGATGATCTAGCATTTGATGCAGATAAAATAAACGATATAATAGATCGAAACCTAACTGATGATCGTGTCTTTGGTTTGATGAGTCATCATCAGATGAATGAATTCTTTGATGATGAGAAACTAAAACGAGCGAAAAAATACGCAAATGAATTTCATGATGGTATATTATTGATCATTGGTGTAGGAGCATCGCTTATCACGGATAAAGGTGTTTTGGTATATGCCGATTTAGCTAGATGGGAAATTCAAAAACGAATAAGATCACAAGAGATTGGTAATTGGAAGCAAAATAATCAAAGTGAAGATTTTCTTCGAAAATATAAAAGATGTTATTTTGTTGAGTGGCGTGTAGCTGATCGTCATAAGCAAAGATTGTTTGAACGCATTGATTTCTTGTTGGATACAAACGATCAGGATACGCCAAAGATGATCACTAAAGCAGCTCTTTTTGAAGGGTTAAACACAGTAGTAAAACGTCCATTTAGATTAGTCCCGCTTTTTGATCCTGGAGTTTGGGGCGGTCAATGGATGAAAGAAGTTTGTGATCTTGATCAGCAACAAGCAAATTATGCTTGGTGTTTTGATTGTATACCTGAAGAGAACAGCCTAATTCTAAAATATGGTGATATCAAGATTGAAATACCGGCTATCGATCTAGTGCTTCTAAAAGCTAAAGAGTTACTAGGTAATGGTGTTCATGCTCGCTTTGGTAATGAATTTCCTATACGATTCGATTTACTAGATACAATAAAAGGACAGAATTTAAGTTTACAGGTTCATCCTTTAACTGAATATATTCAAGAAATGTTTGGTATGCATTATACTCAAGATGAAAGTTATTATATATTGGATGCTAAAGAAGATGCGTGTGTTTATTTGGGTGTTAAATCGGGAATTGATAAAGAATGTTTTCTAACGGATTTAGAAAGATCTCAAAATTCTCAAGTGGATTTTAATGCTGATTTCTATATAAATAAAATTCCAGCCAAGAAACATGATCATTTTTTAATTCCTGCTGGAACAATTCATTGTTCTGGAGCAAATACGATGGTGTTAGAGATAAGTGCGACCCCATATATTTTTACATTTAAGCTATGGGATTGGGGAAGACTTGGCTTAGATGGTTTGCCAAGACCTATTCATCTTGAACATGCAAAACATGTAATTCAATTTGATCGTGATACAAAATGGGTAAATGATAATCTAGTTGATCAAGTTGAACTACTCAAAAATGATCGATTTTGTAAGGAAGAAAGAACGGGGTTACATCAAAGAGAATTCATTGAAACTCGCCGTCATTGGTTCACGCAGGAGGTAGTTCATTATACTAATGGTAGCGTTAATGTCTTAAATCTTATCGAAGGGAAAGAGGCTATCGTAGAAAGTGTTGATGATAGCTTTGAACCATTCATTGTTCATTATGCTGAAACATTTATTATTCCAGAAGCAGTTAAAGCTTACCGCATTAGGCCACATGGAGAAAGTGATGGAAAACAAATTGCCACGATCAAGGCATATGTTCGTCTTTGATAGGGCAAAAAGGAGGTATCATGAGATTTAATCCTGGATTCAACATTGAGTATGATACAAGTAAGATGACATATGTTTATCACCAAAATTGTTTTGGACCAAAACTAGAGATTCGAAAATTAGATGATATTCGTCATATTTTAATTGATCCCTATTGTGAGGGGCCAACAAACGTATATGTGATCGCTATGGATGTTGGTGATATTAAAGATAGACAAGATCTGTTATCCAAAAACTTATTATATGGAACAGTCATGTATGCAAGAGGAAGGATTGGCAATGAACCAGTCCACAGTCAAGGACATATCCACGCTATTAGTAAGTCATGTGCTTATTCAACACCAGAAGTTTATGAAATATGGGCTGGAAAGGCTTATATATTAATGCAAGAGTTGATAACTGATGATCCAGGATGTTGTTTTGCGGTTGAAGCTAAAGCTGGAGATGTTGTTGTTGTGCCACCTGGTTGGCCACATGCGACGATAAGTGCTGATTACAATGAACCATTAGTGTTTGGCGCCTGGTGTGTTAGAGATTATGGGTTTGTGTATGAAGATGTACGAAGACATCATGGTTTAGCCTTCTATGCTCTTTATGATGAAAATGATAAGCTTGTATTTAAGAAGAATAGAGCATACATTAATCAAGAGCTGATCATTAAAAAACCAAGAGTTTATCACGAATTGGAAATTGAACTAGGTATGAGTATTTATCTACAATATCAGAATAATCCAGACAGATTCATGTTTGTATCCAAACCACAACTGAAATTGGATGTTTGGCAAAAATTTATTCCGTAATCCAAAAGGATGTGTTTGCATAAGATTGTATTAACCAGTAGAATGATCTTATGAAAAATGAATTGATAGAGAATTACTAAAGAAATTTCTTAGTTGAAAACAAGTTGCCTGATAACACTCAATATTATGAGGCTTTTTGTTTTGATCTTAATGAAAAAGATGCTAACGAGTTGTTGTCATTAGTTCTTGATCATAAAAAAACAGCTACTTCAAGTAGTTTGTATTATTTTGAAAAAACTAATAATGTTTTACCAAAACCAAATGATTATAGTATCGTGACTGATTGGAATAAAAATCCAAAGTGTGTTATCCAAACAATTAAGGTAACGATCTTGTCATTTAATGAGATGACTTATGAATTGTGCAAACTTGAAGGTGAAGATGAAGATCTGACCAGTTGGCAAAACAAGCATCGTAATTTCTTTACACAAGAAGGAAAGATCATTGGCTACGAATTCATAGAAAATATGTCTATTGTTTTTGAAGAATTTAGGATAGTATATAAGTGAGATTGATATAATTATCGCTAATCATTGTATTTAATGATAAATATAATATAATATTGTTAAAAAATCATATTAATTTGTAAGGGGATAGGATGAACCATCTAAAGAAAAATGATGCATTTACATTGATCGAAATGCTTATTGTCTTTGCGATAATAACAGTATTGGTAATGTTAATAGTGCCAAAGATATCACAGACGATTGAAGATGCTAAATTGGCAGCTGATCAAGCGGTAGTTAGACAGCTTAATTCTGCAACAGCACTTTATTATACAAGAGAAGACGATGATAATCCATTTGATGATAGTAGTAAGTCTAGTTCGTATTTGTTAGGTGTTCTTGTTGATGAGGGTTTTTTAGAAAAGAGTGTTCAGCCGCAGAGTAAAAATGCTAATTTTGTTTGGATCTTTGAACATAAACGCTGGTATTTAGAACTTGATGATGTTTTCTATATCATCTCACTTACTGATGGTCTGTCAATAAATAATAACGGTTATTATACAGGACGAGTTTTTGGTTCATATTCATCAGTTTCACAATCGATCCTTATTCCTTTAAATTTAGATGGTGTAAAAGTAACGCGTATCTGGCAAGATGTATTTAGAAGTAAAGGTTTGACTAGTGTTGAATTTGCTAGTGGTAGTCAAATTGTCCAAATTCATGCTCGAGCGTTTTATGATAATGATATAACTTCAATCGATCTTCCTTCTACGCTTGAACGGGTAGATCTTTGGGCGTTTAAGGATAATCAGTTAACGGAGCTTGAATTACCAACAAGTATCAAAATAATTGAGTCACAAGCTTTTAACGGAAACGACTTACAAAAGATAACCATAAATGCAGATGAAGTGTCGATTGGCGATCTTGCTTTTGGCCAGTATACAGAATCGTTTAAACAAGCATATACAACTGGTAAAGCTGGTACATATCTTTTTGATGGGGATAAATGGATAAAGCAAATAGATTAGATTATTACAAATAGTGTTATATAATTATTTCCATATAGAAGGTTAATATATGGATAAGATTGATACAATAAAAACGCAGTGGCACACATTTCTAAAAGGTGTTTTAGTCTGTTCACTTGGTGCATATGGTGGTCCAGAGGCTCATTATGGGGTGTTTATGGATCAATTAGTGATCAAGAAACATTATCTATCAGAAGAGGAATTAATTGAATTAATAGCTTTAACCGGTGTTTTGCCAGGTCCAAGTTCAACGCAAACGATCGTAGCTGTTGGTCATAAGATTGGTGGTCCTATTTTGGCTTTTTATACCTTATTAGTATGGGCTTTACCTGCTTTAATGGTTATGACAAGCTTATCATTTTTAGGTAACATCTTACATGCTTTAGATATTTCCCAAGCAATACTGCGTTTTATTGGATCAATGGCTGTGGGTTTTGTCTTTACAGCCGCATATCGTATCGCAAGAAAAGTGATCAAAGATAAAATTACTTTATGCTTATTTATCTTTGGGGCGATCATAACTTATTTATATCAAGCGTTTTATATATATCCATTAGTTTTATTAACTGGTGGTTTGATCGGCATTATTTTTAGTTATGAAAAGAATCTCTGGAATAAAGTTAAGATCAATGTCAGGTGGAATTATTTGATAATATTTTTAGCGATAGCGATCATTAGCTTATTAGCCAGTTTATCAACAAATGAAATGATGATCGATCTGTTTGCTAGTTTTTATCGTTATGGTTATATGGTAATCGGTGGTGGGCAAGTGGTTGTGCCAATGATGTATAATGAGTTGGTTGAAGTTAACCAGTATCTAACCAATCAAGAATTCTTAACTGGATTTGGTCTTGTTCAAGGACTACCTGGGCCCATGTTTAGCTTTAGTGCTTATGCTGGAGGATTAGCCGCTTCAAGTTATGGTGTTTTTTATCAAATCATGGCGGGAATGATAAGTGGCATCAGTATATTTTTACCAGGTGTTATCTTGATATATCTTGTGTATCCTTTGTGGGAACAGCTTAAAAATATTAAAGGGATCAAAGTTTCATTAAATGGGATCGTCGCAACAGCAGGTGGTCTGATATTGACTACTGGTATCTTATTATTACAAAAAACAGGTCTTACATACATAAATATTGGTATTATCATTTTAACGATTATCTTACTTTTAAGTAAAAAGATACCTACTCCTTTGATCGTTATATTGATGATGATATTAGGGATTGTTTTGTAATGATCGATTTAAGATCAATGTTAATATGCTCGGATAACATATAAAGCAAGGAGGTCTTATGAAACAAGAAAGATCGTGTGGGGCAATAATATACAGTTTAGATCATCAATATAACTTTCTGCTTTTACAACATCAAGCTGGTCATTGGGCTTTTGCGAAAGGTCATATGGAAAGGAATGAAACACCTATTATTACTGCCTTGCGTGAGATAGAAGAAGAAACGGGTTTAGGTGTGGAATTAGATATTAATTTTATGGTCAATACTAGTTACTCACCTAACCCTGATGTTATCAAAGAAGTAACTTATTTTTTAGCTTACACAAAAGAAATCGATGTAAAGATTCAAGTTGAAGAGATAAGGGGATATGTTTGGTTGAATTACAAACAAGCAAGAGCTTTGCTCACATATGAAAACGATAAAAAAATACTAGATGAAGCCAATACTTATCTTGCAACACATGTCGATAATAACTTATCATATAATAAAGGGGACAGTTGATCATGGATATATATCAAACGATAAAGAAAGATAAACAAATAGTTAAATTTTCCTTTTATGGATTCTTTAAGAATCTTAAATTCTTTGAGCCATATCTTTTGATCTATCTCAATTCATTAGGTTATGATCTATTTGCGATTGGAATCTTTTTTGCGATCAGAGCTGGTGTCACTTATGTTTTTGAAGTTCCAAGTGCAATGGTTGCTGATTATTATGGAAAAAAGAATGAGTTATTGATCTGTTTTGGTTTTTATATAATATCATTTATATTATTTTTGTGGGCTAGGGACTTCTTTGTCGTTGCATTAGGAATGATATTCTTTGGTTTAGGAGAAGCCTTCAGATCTGGGACACATAAAGCTATGATATTAAGTTATCTTGAGCAAAAGGGATGGTTTGATCATAAGGGGTTTGTTTATGGGAGAACAAGATCATATTCGTTGTTAGGTTCGGCTTTATCGGCATTTTTATCGATCATCTTTGTTTTACAACTACCAGCTTTAAAGTGGGTGTTTGCTATAAGTATTGTTCCTTATATACTAGATTTTATCTTGATAGCTTCGTATCCTAATAGTTTAAATGAACGTTTTCATCAAGAAAAAGATCTTGGATCATTTTGGAAGAATAGTATCAAACAAGTACGATTGATATTTAGCAACAATAAAATACTAAGAGTTGTCTTTAGTGGATCATCTTATGATGGTGTTTTTAAAACGATCAAGGATTATATTCAGCCAATCATGAGTATGATAATTCTAAGTGCAGGCGTTGGTACTATCGCTAGTTTAAGTCAAGATCAAAGCTTAAAGGTTTATCTTGGCCTTATATATGGTGTGTTTTATATCGTTAGTTCGATGGCTTCTAAAAATATTTTTAAAGCCACCTCTAGATTTGGACAAGTTAAAGTATTTGAGATCATGTATGATCTTATGGGTATACTATTAATCTTATTATCGATAACAGTTGGAAATGATCTATTATATATCACGATGGCAATTTACTTTATCTTATATTTTATGACAGATGCACGCCGTCCAACGTTCTTAGAAGTATCAAGTGATCATATGGATAAAGAACAAAGAGTTACCGTTCTTTCGATAGAAAGTCAATTAAGAGCTTTTTTCATGATGATATTTGCTCCTGTTTTTGGTTTTATAGCTGAAACGGTTTCATTAAGTGCCTTATTTTTAATGATAGGAATAATAATGCTGATAGCTAATCGTTTTTTACATCTGAAGAGTGAAGATTAGTGTATTTATCAAGGAGTTATTATGAATAATGTGAGACTACATAGTTTAAATGAAATATATACGATCATGTTTAAAGGTGTTTTAACGGCTAAATATTTGCGGAAAGCAAAGAACGCTGGTTTATTAGATCAACAATTTATCGAAAGGATCATGTTGGCGGTAACAGAAGTAAATGGTTGTGATATTTGTTCTTATGCTCATACAAAAATGGCACTTGAATCGGGAATGAGTGAAAATGAGATAAAGAATATGTTAGCCGCAAACTTAGAAGATGTACCGTCAGCTCAAGTTATGGCGATCATGTTTGCTCAACATTATGCCGAAACCAACGGTAATCCATCATCAGAGTCATGGCAAAGGATAGTTGATGAATATGGCGATATAACTGCTTATGGTATCCTAGCAGCGATCAGGATAATAATGATGGGTAATGTCTTGGGGATCCCTTGGAGTGCTTTTATGAAAAGATTAAAGGGCGATCAATTAGGACATAGTAGTCTTGGGTACGAGTTATCAGTTATGATCATTGGTAGCTTAATGGTGATCTTCGTTATCTTTCATGTGTTAATTGCTAATTTGTTTAGGATAAAAGCCATTGATCTATAAGGAAAATTATTAAATCATGAAAAAATTTAATCCAAAAAAACTTAAATATATCGTAATGGTCGTATTATTTTTAGTTTGGTCTTTGGTAGTATTTAATATCATCATTAATTATCAACAGAAAATAATGAATTATATGCGGTTAGAAACAGATTCATTTCAGGCAAAACTAGATAGTACACTTAGATCATATGAGCGTTTTGCGGATTACCTTTATCATAGTGTTGTAGAAGGTAATGATATACCAGCTTTGATGTATGAGGTTAAATATGCTAATGAAGATAGAATTGATGAGTTAAGAAATGAAGCTTATCTAAGACTTGAATCAACATACGAAATTATGCAAACTTATCATTTTCGACAATTACATTTACACACAACAGAAGGTGTAAGTTTTTTGAGAATGCATATGCCTGATAAATATAAAGACTCACTTATGGATGTAAGAGATTCTATTAGGATAGCAAACGTTGATAAAATTTATGTTACTGGCTTTGAAGAAGGCAGGATATTTAATGGTTATCGTTATGTCTTTCCGTTGTTTTATGATAATGAGCATGTTGGATCAAGTGAAGTATCAGTATCGA
>JAQUCI010000166.1 GCA_028686295.1 Erysipelotrichaceae bacterium
TTGATAGATAGCTTGATAACCACTAATGTTCTTACTAACACTTATTTCTTTAGGTATATCTAAACGTTTTTGACTAGACGAAAACATGAATCCCATAATGGTTACGATTGATAAAGTCAAAACTAAGATCAAATACAACTTGAATCTATTACTTTTAACAGCTTTGCTCCTTGTCTTCATTGTTTATCACCTTCAGTAAATGTTGAGCTGCCTGCATTAAAGCATTATCATCTTTATCTTTAAGACCTAACTGCGTATAAACTTCACCCAAAAAGATATTCTTATCCTTCATCATCTTAAACATTTTCTTGATCAACAATAAACACTCTTCTTCCTTTTGAACTGGTCCAAAAGGATTAGCGAAGAAGGTAGTTGAAATGCCTTTTTCTGATGTTGTGCCTAAAGCAAATCTTTTACCCTCACAGAAGGTAGCGATTGCTTCATCAAGTGTTTCAAATTCCCGTAAGCCAATCTTTTTTGTATAGTTATTAGCATACATAAACATATCAATCTTATGATCAGTGATAACCTCATCATAAGCTACAACCGGAATCACAACACGGGCATTGCTTGTTTCAGGATTAAAGAAGATGCTACGATCCATCTCTTTATACGCGCTACCTTTTTCTAGATCATCTAACCGAACAAAGGCCCCAATCTCTGTTCCTTGTGCATATATTTCATCATCACCGATATGTAATGATCCCATATCGTCAAAGATTACCTGAGTTGAAATTATGTCTTGATATCCTAAATTTTGAATAGCTTCGATCGTTTCCGATTTACCAGCCCCAGAATCACCGATAAATACGATACCTTTAGTTTGGCCATTCTTTAAAGTAATATTGATCATTGATCCATGCAGTGGTAACCACCCTTTTTGGATCATAGCTAAATTGTGTAAGGTCAAAGCCATTTTCTTTAGATAACCGAAATATTCGATCTCGCTTTTATATGAAACATTACCAACCCATATCTCATTCTTTGTGTCATGATAGAAAGTGCATTCATCTTTACCATCTTTATTACCAAATAGCATGATCAAATCAGGCTTTTTATTATAACATTCTTTATCCAAAGCTAATTCAAATAAATTAGCTAAAGCTAAAGCCGAAAAGATATAATCACAATGGAAATAGATATATGTTAATAAACTACCAATTTTGGCAGGATAACAAAACCATTCATCTTTATCATAACTAAATGAAGTGATCGGGTTAGTCTTTATCTGTGAAAATGTGCCAGAACGCTTATTGCTTGCTGGGTGAAGTAAAAGCGGAGTCCTTAACATTACCGAATCGATAAAAGGTATTCCTTTTAATACTTCATATCCCTTGGGTATCGCCCATCGATAATCCCTAACCACCATACTAGCGTTGCTACCAGCATTTAATTGTCGATAAACGTTATTTTTACGTCCCTGGACATTTTCTTCGATCTTTCGATACAAAGCCAACATTAGTTGATTGAACTTGTTATCAGCATCAATAAAGTTAGCTAATTGTAATCCTTGTTTTGCCCTTGTATTGATCATCGTGCATCTTTGGAGTTTGCGCCAATAGTTATAAAGATTCTCAACAAACACGATCATCGCTTTTTTATCTTTAAGATAATCATCTTGTATTTGATCAACATCGATAACACATAATAGTTTAAGTAGATGGATCATTTTATTTAAAGCAGTTTGCTTATCATAACCATTGATAAACCACCGATATGACTTAATATCATTTTTACTTAAATGATCAATATAACCTTCAAGTACAAAGCGAAAATTATCGCTAGCCAGTACTTCTTCGATCGTTTGATAATAAGTAGACGTAAAATTGATCAATACCGTATTGTTTTTCAAATACAAAGATTTCATATTTGCCTCATTTCTTTCTGTCGATATATTTCAAATGCAATCACACTAACAGCACTGCTTGCATTTAAAGCATTGCGAAATTCATTAGCATAAGGAATAAAGACATTCTGGTCACTAATTTCATTAACAATCTTCGACAATCCTCTTTTTTCCCCACCAATCGCTAATAAAAGTGGTCTTTGATAATCTTGTTGATAGATGCTTATCGCATCTTTTCGAGCTGCGCAGATAATAAGATGAGATTTTTTAATCTTTGTTAGTGTTTTTTCAAGATCACTATAAACATGAATGTTTAGATATTCACTAGCCCCCGCACTACTACGGCATACCGTCGTTGAACTATCAAGCCAGTTGCGTTCACTTACCAAAACTCCCCCACAACCAGCCGCGTATAAGCTTCTTAAACAATAACCAAAATTAAATGGATCTTCAATACCTTCAAGCAAACATAAAAAATCCCTATCTAATAATTTATCAAGTTCATCACTTGTTCTATCACTGGCATAAGCGATCACGCCACCATGACTATTCTTCTCGGTGAGCTTATCAATCTCTTCACGTTTTGATCTTACGATCTCGATAGCTTTTGATCTTGCCAGCTTGATGATAAAATCAGTGTCTTTATCATGCTTATTTTGATCAAGGAAAATCTTACTTACTTTTCTTTTCTCAGCAAGCCTTACTGCTTTGGCACTTATCGA
>JAQUCI010000167.1 GCA_028686295.1 Erysipelotrichaceae bacterium
TTGATTATTGCCAACTGAAGCAATGACCATATTAAATAGTTTTAAAGCCGATGTCCCCATAGAACCATTAAAGCGATTATCAATCCCATTAACAACATCTGCTACTATCCTACCTTGGCGATTAGCTCCCCAAGCCAAAGCAACCGCTGTATCTGTCTTACTAACAAAATCTTTGATCTGCACAGCATCACCAATCGCATAAACATCATTTACGACCTCATTTGTCTTAGCATCGATCGTACGCATTTGATCAGTTGTTACAATATGCCCTTTAGGTCCAAGAGATAATCCAGCAGCTTTTGCTAAACTACTTTCTGGTGCTACACCAATTGCCAAAATGATCATATCTGTATTTAATACTTTGCCACTATCAAGATTTACATTTCGACCATTATTCGCAAAACTCTTAACTCCATCATTCAAGATAAGATCAATCCCATGTAAGTTAAGTTGCTGATGAACAAGTTGAGCCATTTCAAAATCAAACGGAGCCATTACCTGTGGCATCTTTTCAACAATCGTGACCTTGATCCCTCTTTCTGTTAGATTTTCAGCCACTTCTAAGCCAATAAACCCACCACCAACGACAACTGCCGTTGCTGGTCTTTGATCATTGATGTAATCATGAATTTGATCTGTATCTGGCAAATTACGTAAAGTAAATAGATTATTAGCTTCTGTGATCCCTTCAATTGGAGGCTTGATTGCCTTAGCCCCTGGAGATAAGATCAAGACATCATAGCTTTCCGTATATGATTCATTTGTTTTAACCTTAACAACAGTAACCATCTTTGTCTTTATATCAATCGCTGTAACTTCACTAAAATTACGTACATCAATATTAAAACGGTTAGCCATTTCTTCTACCGTTTGAACAAGTAAGTTCTCACGTTGTTTGATCACATTACCAATATAATATGGTAAACCACAGTTAGCGAAACTGATATATTCATCTTTTTCAAACAAGATAATCTGATCCTCTTCATTTAAACGACGTAAACGAGCAGCCGCTGTCGCTCCACCAGCAACTCCACCAACAATTAGTATTTTTTTCATTTAACTATCCTTTCAATTCTTTTCAAAGAGGTCTTTGATCAACTTCTCTAAACGACGATCAGTCAACTTATAATAAATATTGTTGCCGCTTCGTACACATTTAACGATATTAGCTGCCTTTAATTTAGCTAAATGCTGTGACATCGCGGATTGTGAAGTCTTAAGACAATCTTTCATATAAGTAACGTTACAGTTTTCATGTTCCATCAAACCCCTAACGATACACAAACGAACAGGATGAGCTAAAACTTTAAGCAATTCACTTTTTTCTTCATAAATCTTTTGATCAAAGTCCATAATGACCTCCTAAATAACATTAGTATTTTAGAATATTCTAATATACTTGTCAATTAAATAACAAAATATAACTAAATATTTATGATCAATCATAAAACAAACCATCTGCAAATATCACAGATGGTCTATATCACTAAAAACTGGAGCGAGTGAGGGGAATCGAACCCCCGTATTCAGCTTGGGAAGCTGATGTTCTACCATTGAACTACACTCGCATAACGATAGTATTATACAATAAAACCGTTGTTTTTAACACTAGCTAGATGATTTTTGTCACATTATCATTTTCATAGTTACTAATATCATAATCATATGTCTTGAGATCAACCATAAGTTCCTTAATGCGTTCATAGATACGATTAAGATCATTCTCTGTTTGTTTATGATTAAGACTACTAAGGATACGATAAGTAGGACTATTGACCTGACAGATAGCTAGAATCTCCTTACGTAAGATGATATACTCTAGTATCTTTGAAGGCAAAAAAGGTTGAAGGCTATCATCATCAAGTAGCGTATCAAATAACAATAAGATATCACTTTCAATCATCTTATTCGCTACTTCATCATACGAGATCCGATCATGACATATAAATAGATCATCTAATTCAAGATCTTTGATCATCTTTTGATATCTTGGCATTATTTCCCCATATTGATAAAAAATGATCTGTTCTTCAATATCGACAATCTCATCTTTCAATCGTCTTAAAGCTAATAAGAAATTATCAATTTTTCTAAGCCCATAGATACGTCCAAAATGAGCAGCTATCAGCGGTTTGTGCTTAACTTGTTGAGAAGGATCAAGCAAACGTCTATACATCTGCCAATCCTTTATATAATTAAAACCGACCACCCTTGATCTTGCTAACAATGCTTCTTGATCTTGATGATTTGCGATCATAAAATCACGTTGTTCTTCACTAACATAGATGATCCGATCAGCTTTCTTGATCGCTAATCTTTCATACCAATTATTCATATAGATGAAAATATACACATGAAAACCAATTCTTGTGATCAGATCATATTCCTTAATTCTTTGCTGATCATATTTATAAGGAGAATTTATTAATGGATCTGAAAATGATGCGACCCAAAAAATATTCTTATTTTTTCTTTTGACCAAATAAGCGGCCAACATCGTGAAAGCAGGTAAACTGGATGAATAAACGATCTTATAGTCATTATCAGCTGCCTTTTTAACACAACTCT
>JAQUCI010000168.1 GCA_028686295.1 Erysipelotrichaceae bacterium
ATAGATAACGTTCTCCACCATCAGGTAAAATAATAACGATATTCTTACCTATATTCTCTTTCTGTAAAGCAACTTTTACAGCCGCAGCGATAGCTGCTCCTGCTGATATACCAACAAATATTCCATCGGTATCTGTAATATCTAAAGTTGCCTGTAAAGCCTCTGAGTCCTCAATGGTGATAATTCGATCATAAATAGTCGTATCAAGGGTATTAGGTACAAAACCAGCACCGATTCCTTGAATCTTATGCGAACCGCTTTTTCCAGTTGACAAAACAGCAGATCCTTTAGGTTCTATCCCAATTACCTCAATGTTAGGATCCTGTGCTTTAAGGTAACGCCCAACACCTGTTATCGTACCACCTGTTCCAATACCAGCGATAAAGATATCGACTTGACCATCAGTATCTTTATATATCTCTGGTCCTGTACTATCAAAATGAGCTTTTGGATTAGATTGGTTATCAAACTGAGACGGGATAAAACTATCTTTAATCTCATCCTTTAACCGAAACGCTTCGGCGATTGCCCCTTTCATTCCCAAATTGCCTGGTGTCAGTACTAATCTTGCACCATAAGCCTTGATCAAGCGTTGTCTTTCAACACTCATCGTATCGGGCATAACGATAATGACTTGATAACCTTTCATTTTTCCAATATAGGCTAAACCAATACCTGTATTACCTGATGTTGGTTCAATGATCGTTGATCCAGGTCTTAATAATCCTCTTGTTTCAGCATCAAGGATCATCGCTCTTGCGATACGATCTTTGACACTCCCGGCTGGATTGTTCTTTTCAAGCTTCGCGATGATATTCGCCTTTAGATCATATTTCTTCATCAAACCATTCAGTTTTAATAATGGCGTGTTTCCGATTAGATCGATCACATTCTCATAAATTTTCATATTTATTCTTTACCTTCATTAAATAAACTTAGCAAATAACCATAACCTTCTTCATCCATTTGATCTATTGGTATAAAGCGCAAGGCGCCCCCATTGATACAATAGCGTATACCATTTGGTGATTCTGGATCATTATCAAAGACATGGCCAAGATGAGAGTTTCCTGTTCGACTTAACACCTCAGTACGCTTCTGTAAAAACAAACTATTATCATCAACTTCATTGATCACATTTGGATCGATCGGTTTACTAAAACTTGGCCACCCACAACTACTGATATACTTATCAAGCGATGAAAACAAAGGTTCTCCTGTTACAATATCAACATATATCCCTTGGCCTTTTTCACTATGATAAGCACTTGAAAATGGTGGTTCCGTTTTCTTGTCTTGGGTGATGTGAAATTGTTGTTGAGTCAATTTCTGTTTGATCATTTCTTCATTTGGTCTTTGGTATCTACCAGCGTCAATTAATATATTAGCTGCCTCTTGGATTTCCTTTAGATTGATGTGACAATAACCCTTTGGATTTTTCAACAGATAGTCTTGATGGTATTGTTCAGCCTCATAAAAATTAATCAAAGGTTGTATCTCAACATTGAATTTTCTAACTCGCTTTTTTTCTACTGCTACTACATCGTCTACGATAGCTTTGCTTGCTTCATCTACATAATAGATACCACTTTGATATTGTGGACCGATATCATTGCCCTGACGATCGATCAAGGTTGGATCTATCACCTTAAAGAAAGCAAATAACAATGTATGTAAACTAACGACACTCGGATCATAATCCACCTTTACCGTTTCCTTAAATCCAGTCTTACCAGTGCATACATCTTGATAATTTGCTAGATTCTCTGACTTACCGTTGGCATATCCACAGGTAGTCGTAACTACCCCTTTAATTACTTGCGTTAAACGTTCCATACCCCAAAAACAGCCTCCAGCTAAATAGATCGTATTAAGCTTGACTTCTTTTTCTTTTATATCTGCATTCATGTTCATTCTCCTTTTTTATATATATTTATCACAAACTCAACAGTGCAATCTAATTCATTTAACATAAGTAATCTCTCTTTACCACTTATTGGTGTCTTATAATAATATGGTGTCATCGTAAACAAAGATTGGATCATTGATCTATTATCTATCTTAATATCATAAGTAAGCAAATAACTATCGATAAGTTTAAAATCCTTAACATCATTAGCTACATCATTTAGATATACTTTGTCATATAATATCTCTTTAAGTTGAATAAGATGCCTTTTGCCTGGAGTAACAGTGATCAAAACACCGTTTTTCCTTAATAGCCTTTTATACTCACCATGATCGATTGGCGCAAAACAATTCAATATTAGATCGGCACTACTATCTTCGATAGGTATCCTTTGATTACTTGCGACAATATAGAATATATCATTATTTTGCTTTTGTGCCATCTTTATAGCTTGTTTAGAGATATCAACACCAATAATATCCAAAGATGGTAATGCCTTTTTGATCATATCAGTATAGTAACCTTGACCACAACCACTATCAATCATGTGTTTAATGCTTTTTTTGCTTATGATCTGAATAAGCATATCACCTAAAGGTTTGTAATATCCTTGATTTAAGAAATTATTACGGGCTTTTAACATTACA
>JAQUCI010000045.1 GCA_028686295.1 Erysipelotrichaceae bacterium
TGAATTCTAAAAGCTAATTCCGTTTTAATCAAAAAATCAACAACATCCATAATGTTTCACGTGAAACATTATCGCTTGATCAATTGTTTTTGACCACCCATATATGGTCTTAGCGCCTCAGGGACACGAACACTACCGTCTTCGTTGAGGTTATTCTCTAAGAAAGCAATCAACATCCGCGGTGGAGCAACAACTGTATTGTTCAGTGTATGAGGAAAATACTTACCATCCTTACCGTTTACCCGAATGCCTAAACGGCGGGCTTGAGCATCACCTAGATTAGAACAAGAACCAACTTCAAAATATTTTTTCTGGCGAGGCGAGAAAGCCTCAACATCAATACTTTTCACTTTTAAATCCGCAAGATCACCAGAACAACACTCTAAGGTTCTTACCGGTATATCCAATGTCCTAAAAAATGCGACTGTATTTTCGTATAACTTCTCAAACCAGCCCATACTTTCTTCAGGCTTACAAACAACGATCATTTCTTGTTTTTCGAATTGATGAATGCGATAAACTCCGCGTTCTTCGATGCCATGAGCTCCAACTTCTTTTCTAAAACACGGAGAATAACTGGTTAAAGTTTGTGGCAATTCTTCTTCAGTCAGAATAGTGTCAATAAATTTGCCAATCATCGAGTGTTCGCTAGTACCGATTAGATAGAGGTCTTCACCTTCAATCTTATACATCATGTTTTCCATTTCCGCAAAACTCATGACACCTGTCACCACTTCTGAGCGAATCATAAACGGCGGAATGTAATAAGTAAAACCACGATCAATCATAAAATCTCGAGCATAAGCCAAAATAGCCGAGTGTAAGCGTGCAACATCTCCTTTAAGATAATAGAATCCATTACCACTAACCTTTCGTGCGCTATCTAGTTCAATACCATTTAACGATTCCATGATGTCAACGTGATAAGGAATGTCGTAATCCGGAATAAGAGCTTCGCCAATTTGCGCAACAACAACATTTTCTGAATCATCCTTGCCTATAGGAACGCTATCATCAATGATGTTGGGTATGATCATCATCTTTTCGTTTATTTTTTGCTGTAAGATTTCCTCTTTTTCTTCTAATGTAACGATGGTTGCAGCGATTTCATTGACCTGTTGCTTAAGATTTTCAGCCTCTTTCTTATTGCCTTGTTTCATAATTATCCCAATTTGTTTGCTAATCAAATTACGTTGTCCGCGTAATTCATCAGCCTGCGTCTTGCTAGCGCGATAGTCAACATCAAGCTTGGCAATCTCATCTACTAATGATAATTTTTCATCTTGAAATTTTTTTCTTATATTGTCCTTAACTAATTCTGGATCTTTTCTTATAAGATTTATATCAATCATATTTTTCCTCCTTGAAAATAAAAAGATGTATACCAAGGGACGAAATCCGTGGTGCCACCCTAATTGCTATGTTTCACGTGAAACACAACCTTTCAACCGATAACGCAGTAACGCGCATATAATCTATTTGTGGAGTAGATTTCTTTGTTGATAGTGTCAAATCTCACCAAACTTCGACTCTCTGGAAAAATCAAATCAAATACTTATTTCCACGATTATATCTATGTCAATTTAATCATTCATAATATGTTTTGTCAATCGATTAAAAAGAGAACGATTACTCGTTCTCTGATTCACACTCATCAATATCTTCTTCTTGTTCTACAATGGCTACTGTCGCTACACTTTGCTCATCATACACATTTATCAACTTAACTCCTTGTGCGTTTCGACCATAAATAGCAACATCTGCCAATGATATTCTAATAACAATTCCTTCGTTAGTTATGATCATTAGATCTTCATTACCATTCACCGCCCTAAGTGAAACCAGTTGTCCATTTCGTTCGGTAATATTTACTGTCTTTACACCCTTACCACCACGACTCGTCAATCGATAGTCAGATAGTGCTGATTTTTTTCCATAACCCTTTTCAGTCACCACCAGGATATAAGATCCTTCTTTATTTGTTGCCATCCCGATAACTATTCCTTTATCTGGATTAAACCCTTTGACACCACTAGCGTTTCTTCCCATTGGTCTAACGGCGTTTTCATTAAATCTCACAGCTTTTCCATTACTACCGCCAATAATAATCTCATTATCGCCAGTCGTTCGTTTAACATTGACCAATTCATCATCTTCTCTAAGGCTGATAGCTATTTTGCCTGTCTGTCTTATTGACGAAAACTCTTCTAAACTTACTCTCTTCACTAATCCTTGTTTAGTCACAAACATTAAATATTTATTTTCTTCTGATCCATCATCAGCGATCATCGCTTTTACTTTTTCGTTTTCATCAAGATTTAAAAGATTCACAACCGGTACCCCCTTGGCTGTTCGTCCAGCGTTTGGCACTTGATAACCCTTGATCCGATAAACTTTGCCAAAATTTGTAAACAACATCAAATGGTCATGTGTACTCATCTTGATAAACATATCGATAACATCATCACTGTTTACTGTCATGCCTTTTACACCCTTACCACCACGATTTTGTGTTCGATAAGTACAGGTTGGAATACGCTTGATATAACCATTAGCTGTCATTGATATAAAGATTTCTTCTTGTGGTATCAAATCCTCATCTTGCATATCAATATCGGCTTCAATTATTTCAGTACGACGAACATCACCAAATTTATCTTTTACAGCTGTTAACTCTTCTTTAATGATATTGACCACACGATAATGATTAGCCAATATGTCTTTCAAATCAATTATGTCTTTTAATATTCCGTTATACTCTTCTTCGATCTTTGACCTTTCAAGTCCTGTTAATCTTCTAAAACGCATATCAAGAATCGCTTTAGCTTGAATTTCTGATAATCTAAATTCTGAAATAAGTCTTGCTAAAGCTTCAGTATCATCTTGAGAGCTTCTGATCAGATTCAATATAGCGTCAATATTATCAAGTGCTATTTTTAATCCCTCTAAGATATGTGCTCTTTCTTCAGCCTTTTTAAGTAAAAAGCCTGTCCTTCTTAATGTGACATCAATTTGATGATCTATATATAACTGTAACATTTCTTTTAGTGCCAATTGCTTTGGAGCAAATTGGTCAAGTGCCAACATATTAACACCAAAAGTTGTTTGAAGTGCCGTCATTCGGTATAACTGATTTAAGATAACTTCACTTTGAACATCCTTACGTAATTCTATTACGATCTTTATACCATCTCGGTTGGACTCATCTCTTAAATCGGTGATTCCATCTATTCTTTTATCTCTTACTAGATCAGCAATCTTTTCGATCAATGTTGATTTATTAACTTGATACGGAATTTCAGTAACGATTATCTGCGGTTTTCCGTTAGCTAATTCTTCAATTTTGACCTTTGCTCGGCAAGTTAAAGAACCTCTTCCGGTCTCATAGGCTTGTTTTATGCCGGCTCTTCCCAAAATATAACCACCTGTTGGGAAATCTGGTCCAGTAATATAGTTATCCATCAATTCCAAAACACTGATATCGGGGTTTTCCATTACCGCAATCGCTGCATCAATTGTTTCCGTTAGATTATGAGGTGGAATATTAGTCGCCATACCAACAGCTATTCCTGATGCTCCATTAACTAACAGATTAGGAAACCTAGCAGGTAAAACTTCTGGTTCTTTTTCTTCACCATCATAGTTATCAATAAAATTAACCGTATCTAATTTAAGATCTCTTAAGAGTTCCATTGATATTTTAGACATTCGTGCTTCAGTGTAACGCATTGCAGCTGCGCCATCTCCGTCAATTGAACCAAAGTTTCCATGTCCATCTACCAACTCATAACGATATGAAAAACTTTGAGCCATTCTTACCATCGTTTCATAAACGGCCGCATCTCCATGTGGGTGATATTTACCAATGACTTCACCAACGATACGTGCTGATTTTTTATGAGGCTTATCACTATACATTCCAAGATCATTCATCGCATATAGGATTCTTCGATGCACCGGTTTCATTCCATCTCTTACATCTGGTAATGCTCGAGCTACGATAACCGACATAGCATACTCTAGAAAAGAAGCACGCATTTCACTAGATATATTTGTTTGATCTATTTTGCCATGATTATATTCTTTTTCTTCCATTATCTTCTCCTTTAAATATCCAAACTACGGACAAAATGGGCATTTTCCGTTATATAATTACGTCTTGGTTCAACATCATCCCCCATTAACATATCAAACACCATATCGGCATCAACTGCATCATCGATCGTTACTTGGATCAGAGTACGATTTTCAGGATCCATCGTCGTTTCCCATAGTTGTTCTGGATTCATCTCTCCTAAACCTTTATAACGTTGAATATTGAATTTGTCACCAAATTCTTCCCTAATTCCATCCATCTCTTTTTCTGAATAGGCATAACGAATAGCATTGCCTTTTTGTACCTTAAACAATGGTGGTTGAGCGATGTATACATATCCTTGTTCAATAATTGGTCTTAAATATCTAAAAAAGAACGTTAATAATAAAGTCCTGATATGAGCACCATCGACATCCGCATCGGTCATGATAACGATCTTATGATATCTCAATTTGGCTGTATCAAGTTCTTCACCAATACCACAACCAAAAGCTGTAATCATCGATCTAATTTCATTATTATCAAAAATTCGATGAATTCGTGCTTTCTCTACATTAAGAATTTTACCTCTCAGCGGTAAAATTGCTTGAAATTTACTATTTCTTCCTTGTTTAGCACTACCACCGGCTGAATCACCCTCGACAATATATATCTCTGATAAAGTTGCATCTTTGGATGAACAATCAGCAAGTTTGCCAGGTAAAGAAGATATTTCCAGGACGCTCTTACGCCGTGTTAACTCTCGAGCTTTTTTGGCCGCCATTCGTGCTTTGGACGCAATGATAGCTTTTTCGATTATTACTTTGGCTTCCGCAGGATTTTCTAATAAAAATCGTTCAAATTGTTCACCAAGAATATTAGAAACGATCTTTCTGACCTCTGAATTACCAAGTTTAGTCTTAGTTTGTCCTTCGTATTGAGGGTCTGGATGTTTTATTGACAAGATTGCCGTTAATCCTTCTCTTGTATCATCACCTTGTAACGCTTCTTCATCTTTTTTTAGAAAGTTATTATCTTTAGCATAGTTATTAATAACTCGCGTTAGTGCTAAACGGAACCCCTCTTCATGAGTACCACCTTCTTGTGTATTTATGTTGTTACAAAACGAGAAGATATTTGGTTGGTATCCATCATTATATTGCATACCAATCTCTACCATGATGCCATCTTCTTCTCCTTCTACATAAACGATTTCTTTATGTATAGGTGATTTGTTCTTGTTTATAAAACGTATATATTCTTTTATACCACCCTCATAATGAAAGATTAAAGCCTCGATATCATCTTTTCTTTCATCATCAAAAATAATCTTGATTCCTTTGTTTAAAAAAGCTAGCTGTCTTAATCGATCTCTTAATATTTCATGATTAAAAACAGTCGTTTCTGTAAATATCGTTGGATCTGCCTTAAAACGAACTAAACTTCCGTGTTTATCAGCTGGGCAATCACCAATTATCCCCAATGGTTGAACAGCTTTTCCACCATTCTCAAACCTTATGTAATATATTTTAGAGTTCATATAAATATAAACTTCAAGAAAAGCTGATAACGCATTAACCACACTAGCCCCAACACCATGCAATCCACCTGAGACTTTATAGGCGCCACCACCAAACTTACCACCAGCATGTAAGACCGTAAAAATCGTCTCTACTGTTGATTTACCTGTTTTCTTGTGAATTTCAACCGGCATGCCCCTACCATTATCTTCGACGGTAACGATATTATCTTTATCAACCGTTACTCTCACGACGTTTGCATAGCCCGCCAAAGCTTCATCTATCGCATTATCAACAATTTCCCACACTAAATGATGTAACCCTCTTTCTGAGGTTGTTGCGATATACATACCAGGACGTTTTCTTACTGCCTCTAAACCTTCTAAAACTTGTATATCATCTGCACCATATGAGTGTTCAACTTTATTTTCAACCATTTATATCATCTCCTTGTTCTCTATGATCATACCGTCATTGATCT
Organism: Erysipelotrichaceae bacterium; assembly: GCA_028686295.1. Classification (GTDB taxonomy): domain Bacteria; phylum Bacillota_I; class Bacilli_A; order Erysipelotrichales; family Erysipelotrichaceae; genus JAQUCI01. The sequence goes on from JAQUCI010000045.1 coordinate 6,077, forward strand.
TAAATATCCTTGATCCTTTAGGTAAAAAAGACTGTATATCTTTAATATCAGTTGTCGTTATGATCGTTTGCACTTCTTTGGGTATTAAAGCAAACAACGACCTTCTCCTTGTTATATCCAATTCTGATAAAACATCATCTAGTAACAATACTGGATATTTTTTACATTGCTTATATATATAATCGATTAATACTACCTTCAGCGCTAAAACCAACATTCTCTTTTGTCCTTGTGAGGCGAAATCACCAATACCATTACCATTAAGATAAAACTTAAGATCATCCTTATGGATACCAACCTGTGTCTGTCTTTGGTTCTTATCACTTACCGTACTTTTTAAGTAACGCTGTTTTAAAGCTTCTCGAATGTCTTCTTCGCCATCAATTGGTGATAAATATTCTACAAAGATCTCTTCATCACTTACTGCAATTTCTTGGTATCTTTTTGTAATAACACCATTCATAAACTCAATAAATTTCCTTCTATACTTTATAATTGGTATTTGATACTCAATTAATTGTTGAGTTATGACATCTAAATAAATATCATCGTTACTGCTTGACTTTAGAAAATTATTTCGTTCCTTTAGTGTTTTTTGATAATCATTTAGATAACCCATATATTCCTTGTTTATCTTCCCAATCTCTAGATCACACATTCTTCTCCTTAGTCTTGGAGCACCATTAAACAACTCTAGATCATCTGGTGAGAAAACTACCGCGTTTAAGATCCCAATAAACTCACTACTTTTTTTAACGGCTTGGCTTTGGATTAAGAGTCTTTTACCCTCTTTAAAAAGTTGTCCAGTTAATTTAAGCTTGGAATCATTATCTATTATCGTAACGATAACTGCTGACTTTTCTTTCAAATTATTTATCATCGCTTTGTCATCGTTTGTGCGAAACGATCTTGTTGTCGAGATAAAAGCGACACTTTCAAGAAAATTCGTCTTACCTTGAGCATTATCCCCAATAAAAACATTAATGTTTTCAGCAAGCTGCACGCTACAATCCGTGTAGTTACGAAAATTGTGTAGTTTGATATTCTTTATGATCATTTACCAATCTCATATATTTGATCCTGAATCTTAATGATATCACCAGCATATAGCTTGCGTCCTCGTCTATCTTCTTTCAGATCATTTACGATAATCTTTAACTGCTTGATCGCAACCTTTACTTCTCCTCCTGAAGCTACCCATGAAGTCATCTTTAGCAACTGTCCTAATGTTATATATTCTGTATTTATCTTTATCATAAAGCGCCTTTCTTGATATACGATCAGACTACCATATTATAACATAAAAACCACTCTAAAGATAGTTTAGAGTGGTACATCATTAATCATTAATTAATCTATGTTTGTTGCTTAGATAAAGCGAGACGAGCTTTTGCGACTAATTGTATGTTCGAACAGGCAAAACCAATTGAAGTATACTGTCATCATCAACATTTTGGATGATAAAGGGTTTCATTTCACCACTAAATGAAATCTTGACTACTGTTCCACCAAGAACCCTAACAGCACCTAATACATAACGGCTACTAAAGGATATCTCTATTGGTTCTCCTTGATAAGATACGGTATCAATCTTCTCTACTGATGAACCAACTTCTTGTGATTTGGTAGAAATAAATACCTCGTCACTGTTAGCAGAAAGTTTAACGATAGATATTCCATCACTTTTAATAAACTGGGCGCGATCTATTGCATTTAATATGTCACGAGCATCGACCACTAGTTCGTGTTTAAAATCAGTAGGTATCAAGCGGTTTGTTTCTGGATAGATACCATCGATCAATCTGGTTTGGATTATCGTGTCCTCTAACCAAAATTGAGCCTTTTTATCTGATACAGCAATCAATATCTTTTCTTGTTTCTCAAATGCTCTAGCGATCTCATTTGAGCTCTTTCCTACTTCATTCAAGCTCTTTGCGGGAATAGTTATATTAAATTCGTTATCTGTTTCTAAAGTAACTATTTTACGTGCTAATCGATAACTATCAGTAGCTACGCACTCTAACTGCTTTCCATCACATTTAAAATTTACTCCAGTTAAAACCGGTCTTGTTTCTTTATCGCTTGCCGCAAAGCATGTCTGCGTTATTATCTTCATCAAAATATCAGCCTCAAGAGCAAATCGCTTCTCAGGTTGAGAAAAATCAATAGCTGGATAATCAGCGACATTCATCCCATTCAACTTAAACTCAGCTGTATGCCAACTAAACTTAGTTAATGTTCCATCAATCGTTTCTACTTCAATCTCATCAGCATCAATCTTACGTACAAGCTCTAAAATATTTCTAGCCTCAATAACGACTGATCCTGTATCTTTGATATCAAGGATCATTTCTGCTGATTTCTTTAAGGTTTTCTTGATTGATATATCTGCATCACTACCAGTTAAACATATTTCATCTTCTTTTACATCGATCTTAATACCAGATAATAGCGGTAATGGAGAATTAGCCGATATCGCTCTGGATACAGTCGACAATGCGCTGTAAAACTCTTTCTTGGATATTTTAAAATACATGTCGTGTATCCTCCTTTTATAATATCTAAATTACTTAATAATAATAAGGACTGTGGGATTTGTTGATAAATGTCAAAATCCCTTATAATACCAATATATTTTAACACTTTTCACTGTTAATTAAAAGTGGAATAGTGTGGATAGATCAATCTTTAAACAATAGTTTTTCAATGTCTTTGATCGCTAAATTTAAAGCAATATCAGTCTTAATTTTTTTATCTATCTTACGACAGGCATTCATGATTGTTGAATGATCTCTATTACCAAATTCTTCACCAATTTTCTTATATGGAACATCTAAATGTTTCCTACAAAGATACATGGCAATATGACGGGCATCAGATATATTCTTGGTTTTTGTCTTGGAAACTAATTGATTCTTTGAAAGGCCATAATATTCATTTATCCCCTTTTTGATACGATTGATCGTTAATTCATCTTTTTGCCCGATATCAATATCATCTCTAAAAGCTTCCATAGCTAACTTAAAGTTTATTTCATTGTTTTCTCCGTATTGAATTGAGTAGAAAATTAGACGATTTAGAGCCCCTTCTAATTGACGTACATCTTGTGAATAATTCGTAGCGATATAAGTAAGTACGTCTTCATTGATGGTTGAACAATCTATACTACGATTAGTTAGTTTTATCTTTAAGATTTTAAGGGCAGTTTCAAATTCCGGTGAATCTATACCAAATATTAATCCATTAGAAAAACGACTAACCAAACGTTCTTCCAACCCTTTTATCTCTTTTGGTTTATGATCACTTGTCAAGACGATGCTTTTTTTGTTTTTATGAAGGTCATTGAAGATATTAAATAAAATTTCATGCGTTTTCTCTTTGTTGCCAGCTAGAAATTGGATATCATCTATTAATAAGACATCAAGGGTACGCAATCTAGATTTAAAGTCATCTAAGCAATTATTCTTTGCGGCTGTGTATACACCAGTGATAAATTGATCGCTAGTCATATAAGTAACTCTTAGTTCAGGAGAGTTCTTTTTGACATAATTACCAATTGAATGAAGAAGATGTGTTTTTCCTAAACCAGAATTACCATAAATAAATAGTGGCGAATATAAGAAATTTATCGGATTATAAGCACAAGCCAAGGCGGCTGAGTAACATTCTTTATTTGATTTTCCAACCACAAAATTGTCAAAAGTAAATTCACTCAAAATATTGTCTTTTATATCAAATGAGGGTTCTGGTGGATTTTGATCATATCGAAATTCATTTAGATCTTCTTGGATCAAGATATTACAGCTTAGATCCTTACCTATCACTTCTTTTAAACATTCTTCAATACGCCAGGTTTCTTGATCAAGAATAGCCTTTTGTAATTTGGTTAACACCACAACGATAGCGGTATCACCATTTATCTTATATAATTTAGTGTCTTCAAAATAAGTATCAAAAACGACACTGTCGAAATAATCGCGTTCAAGTAAACATTTTTTGGTTTCGTTCCAAATATCATTTAGATTAGTAATAGGTTCAGACATACGACATCCCTTCGGTATCTATAATACTAAACCATAAAAATAGTAAATTCCATATGAAAAAAAATGAAATAAAGTTATTAACATACAGCATAATGACAATCACGCTTAAATTAAGGCTTAATGTTATAATTCAACACAATTCACAAAATTTCAAATGTGGATAAAATGTGGAATTCTATTGTGGATAACTTCTGTTGTGGATATTGTGGTTAAGTGTGTGGATAAAATCTAAATTGCACAACTCAATGTGGAAAACTTATATGAAGATAGAGGGAGTTATTGTAGTTTATCAACAATTTAACATTATCGAATCAACATTGTTCATTGATAGTGGAATTAATGTTAATTCAATTGTGATATATTTGATTCCTAAAGACTCGCAAGTTTGACTTTGATAAGCGTTTCGGCTATAATCATAAAGCAATTGCTCAAATTTGTATCAACAAACAAGTAGGAGGTGGCTTTTGTGAAAAGAACATATCAACCGAGCAAAAGG
>JAQUCI010000169.1 GCA_028686295.1 Erysipelotrichaceae bacterium
TTTTTTCCAATAGATCTTAACCCAATTTCATTCCCCATTATGATATTAATAATATTTTTATGATGTTTATAGATAATGATCAGAGCGATAAGTGCTAATCCAAACAAAGCGGGAGATAATAGATTATTGATATAAAAATAGATGGGATAGGTTATTACAGTAAAAATAGTGGATATCGCAATATAATCAGTTATGATCGTTATCAAGGCACTGATAAGGATCATTAACAAAGCAATCTTAAAGTCGATAGCTAATAACATTCCCATATAGGAAGCGAAGCCTTTACCTCCTTTAAACTTAAGGTATAAAGGGTACATGTGTCCCATTACACTAGCGAGTCCGCCTATCAAACCAGCATATTCAAACGTTGAAAACAGATTACGACAGATAACGACAGAGATATATGCTTTTAAGATATCGAAGATTGCTGTAATAATACCGAATTTCCATCCAAGGGTTACTGTCATATTACTAGCTCCGGGATTGTGTGTTCCTTTGTCTCGAATATCAAACCCTTTCATTTTACTGATGATATAGGCAGCATTAAACGAGCCCAATAAATATCCAATTACTATACAGATTAAATAGTTCATGATCATCACCTTTATTCTTGATTAAATTTATCATAACAGAATTTTATTTGTTTGTCTTGATAGTATAACTAAGATATAATTACTGACAAAGGAGTGGTAGTGATGTTAAAGAAATTGCTTGTGGTCTTGTGTGTTGTTTTGATGATAACAGGGTGCAATAATGATATTGATGAAGATGATATAAGTGACGCGATTAAATTTAAACAAGAATATGAAAATCATAACGATCAGATAAACAAGGATAATGGTAAGGCTTATACAAATCTGGTCATCGAAGAAGATAATCCGATGATCTATGCGACATTTGAACAGATAATGGAAGTATTGGATAGTGATGGAATCATATATTTCGGATTTGAAACATGTCCTTGGTGTCGTAGTGCAGTTCCAGTTATCTTGGATGCAGCTAAAGCCTCAAACGTTAGTTCGATATATTATTTTAATGCCCTTGATCTAAGAGATATAAAGGAATTGGATAGCGATGGAAATATTAATACGGAAAAGGAAGGTGATCCAAAATATTATGAGCTTTTAGATAAGATTGGATCAATAGCAGAACCATATACAGGATTAAATGATGAGTCGATCAAAAGATTGTATTTTCCAACAGTAGTAGTAGTTAAAGATCAAGAAATAGTATTTTATCATACGTCAACAGTTGAAAGTCAGAGCGATCCTTATCAGCCATTGAACGATCAACAATACGAAGAGTTGTTTAACTTATATAAAGAAGCTTTTGCGCAAGTAAGTATAGCTTGTCGCATTGATAAGTGTTAGGAGCAAACATGAAACAAAAAAGGATAGTAGCCATACATGATATATCGTGCTTTGGCAAATGTTCACTTACGGTAGCATTACCAATTATCTCAGCGGCGGGAATTGAAGTCAGTGTTATACCAACGGCCGTATTGTCTACTCACACTGGTGGTTTTACTGGTTTTACTTTTCGTGATTTAACTGATGATATCGTACCAATACTGGATCATTGGGCCAATTATGATATTCAGTTTGATGGCATTTATACAGGTTATCTTGGATCTTTTGAGCAGATTGAGTTGATGAAACAGACATTTGATCGTTTACGCACTGAGAATACAATAGTTTTCGTTGATCCAGTAATGGCTGATAATGGTAAATTATATCCATTGTTCCCACAAGATTTCCCTAAAGGAATGCGAAGCCTTTGTGAGAAGGCTGATGTGATAATCCCCAATATTACAGAAGCGTGCTTTATGTTGGATAAGGAGTATGAAGAAGGACCATATACTAAAGAATATATTGAGGAGCTAATAAGAAGATTAAGCTTTGAATTAAATGTTAAAAGAGTTGTTTTGACAGGGGTATATTTTGATGATCAGAAACTGGGAGCTGCTGCTTATGATCAAGATCAAGATAAGATCGAATATGCGATGTCAGATCGGATTACAGGTTATTATCATGGTACAGGAGATGTGTTCGCAAGTGCCGTTATGGCTTCAATGCTATCAAACAAATCATTAAAGGATGCGATCGAGATAGCAGTTGATTTTACGGTTGAGAGTATCAAACGAACAAAAGAAGCTAATACGGATGTAAAATTCGGCGTTGATTTTGAAACCGGGCTAAAGAAATTAGCAAGTCAGTTAAATGATAAGTAAAGATTAGTTGTTAAAACTAGTCTTTTTTAAAGGTGAAATTTCGTGACATAAGATAACTTGACGCTTGATATCATTAAGGATTATTATGTGATTAGAGATGATCATCTGGAAAATCAATAGAATTCAATTGTTTATTTATTGTATATATTTATTTAACAAATAAGTTATAAATGTCAAGATAAGAATGGACAAAAGTGTTCGTTTAAGATTCCCCAGTTTTGTTGATTTTTAATTTGTCTTTAATTCGATAAGAAGGCCCCGAAATATTGAATAAGTAGGAAAAATGTAATATTCGATCAAGGATAGCTTTTGTAAT
>JAQUCI010000046.1 GCA_028686295.1 Erysipelotrichaceae bacterium
CTTTAACATACCACTTAATATGACTTCATTAACAGTGATAGGAAATGATTTATCGACTTCGGAAAACTGAGATACATAACCAGTCATTTTTCTAGCATCTTCAATCTTATCCCCATATATGCTTACCTTACCTTTGACAGATGGCACAAGACCGATCAATGCTATCAATAAAGTAGATTTACCACTTCCATTGGGTCCAACGATTCCCAAATATTCTTTATCCTTAATTATCAGATTAATGTTATCTATGGCCAATGTCTTACCGTAATAAACACTAAGATCCTCAACGATGATCGCTGGTGTATACTTATCATTTGTCATTTTAAAGCCTTTGCTAGTGTATCAACCATAAGTTTTAGATTATCGATATAATCAGCTGCCAACGGTTCTAATTGAATTGTCACACCACCCAATTCTTCAGCAAAAGCCTCAGATTGACTACTATCTATTTCTTTTTGATAAAAGATCGCCTTTATTCCCTCTGCCTTTGCTAGATCGATCATATCTTGAAGATGTCGAGCAGTTGCTTCTTTGCCCTCTTCCTCAAGCGCATACATAGTTAAACCATAATCATCTGCTAGATAACCAAACGAAGGATGATATGCAATAAATTTCTTATTGATCAACTCATCAACGCTCTTTTTGATAACCAGATCTAAAGCATCGAGTTTCTCAATATATGCACTTGCATTAGCTAGATAAAAATCCTTATTATCAGGATCTAACTCTCCCATCTTTAAAGCAATCCGATCGATCATTATCTTGACTCTTTTTGGAGATAACCAAATGTGTGGATCACGATCTTCTTCAGCAAAGGTTCGATCAGGATAAACATTAGCTACATATTCATGTAATAAAACGGTTTTTTCTTCATCCACATAAGGCAATATATTAGAGATTTCAGCAGGTACGCCAATCGCAAAATAAACCGTAGCTTCTTCAAGTTGTACCATCAATTCGGCTGTTGGTTCATGATTTTCCGGACTAAATCCCGGTGGTATCATTGTGATTACTTCAGCTTTGTCCATAACTACCGCTTCAACAAAGGTAGCTTCAGGTACTATTGAAACAGCTATTATCGGTTTTTTATCTTTATCAACTGTTTCTTTATTAGCACAACCAACCAAACTTAGCGAAAGCACTATTGATATAATCGTCATTATTTTTTTCATATTTCACCTCTATATTCTAAATGCAAATCATTTGCATTTACTCTTATATAATAACTATCCTTCAAATAACTGTCAACGTGTAAGCCCATGCATTTCATGTTATAATGTTTCAAAAAGGTGAACCATGTATTATCATTACTCAAAAGATGCTATCGACTATTTAGCAAAGAAAGATAAAAAACTCAAGTTAGTCATTGAGAGAATCGGAATGATCAAACGTCAAGTAAACCCTGATCTATATGAGTCGATCATATTTCATATAATCGGTCAACAAATATCAACTAAGGCTCATAAGACCGTGTTTGATCGTCTAGTCTATATGGTTGATAACATTAATCCTAATTCTATAATATCATTAACCGATCAACAACTTCAAAGCATTGGCATAAGTTTTAGAAAAGTAACCTATATTAAAGGATTTACCCAAACGATCATTAATGATCCTACAATCCTAACGCGACTTAAGGACTTAGATGATGAACAAGTGATCAAAGAATTGATCAAGATAAAAGGAGTTGGGAAATGGACTGTTGAAATGTTGATGATATTTTGTTTGCAAAGGCCAGACATCTTAAGTTATGACGATCTAGCGATCTTAAGAGGAATGCGTCTGTTATACGGGCACAAGAAAATAAGCAAATCTTTATTTGAACGCTATCGTAAACGCTATTCACCTTATGGTAGTGTAGCCAGTCTTTACCTTTGGGCTATAGCTCAAAACAAGATACCAGATCTCTTCGATTAAATCAAAAAAAAGAAGATTATTCTTAATAGTTAATCTTCCTTATAAATAATCGATAAAACAAAATAAACAACAATGTGTTAACTATCACCCCACCCAATAAGTAAAGATTAAACGATAGATTAGCCATATTTTGATTAGGAAAGAACTCCAATATAAAAGCTTTAATTGCCCAAAAATTTGGAAATATCCCTAATAAATACTGTAAGTAACCCTCAAATGACCTAAAGATCATTATCATAGGCGCCAATGCCATTAAACTACTTAATTTCATGATCGCAAAACCTTCAACCTTATTATGAGCAAGTGCAGCTTGTAATAATGATAATGTTGGCGCAAACATAGCAGCTACGATCGCATGTAATATTATCTTACTATAAGAAATATTATCAAAGATTTCAATCGTTTTAATTATATAAACATCACTAGCAAAAACTTTCATACCAATTAAAACCACCAATATACTTACTAACGCAAAAATATAAATATATAGTAATTTAAATCGAAGATAACCGTTGATACCTAATGGTGTGACAGCAATCGTATTGATCGTTTTCTCATCTTTATGTTCTAAAAGCAGAAATGATCCCATTGCTCCAATAATAAAGACACCAAAAGACATCAACATGATCACTAATAATAACATTACATAATAAGTGGTGTTATCATCCATTATCAAGGTATCCATGATTGTTGGCACAAGATATATCGCAAACAACAAGATCAATATCGGAAAGACTAACATATATAACTGCAAGAAGTCTCGATAGATAGTTTTTAATTCATAATTTAATAAAGAAAGATATTTTTTCATGATTAACCCCTTATCGCATTCTGTTTAAATCTTGGGTATACAATCATTATAAACAAAACAACAGCTATAATGATCTGATACAAGATGATCAAAATAGTCTTAAGATCAATCGTTAGCGAATTAATGACCGCTGTCATTAAGTGCATGACTCCATAAGAAGGCGAAATATATAACATCCATTCAAGATTACTTGGTATGATATTTAATGAATATAATAGCGGTGCTATCGTAAAAATAAACATATAAGTCATCAATAATCCTAATAGTGAACTAAAATCATGAGCAAAAAGAGATAATACAAAACCAATAGCGACACTCGCTGTCACCGTCAATACTACATAAAATAACAATAGAGCATAATTTAATATGATTCCATAAATAACATATAATCCGATAGCTACAGCAATAGCCGATAGTAAAGCCATAAATATTGAAGCAATCGTCTTAGCGACGATAATATCAACTACATTAACTGGTAACATCATTATCGAACTCAATGTACCTTCTTGTTTTTCCAAATAAAAGGAGGCTCCCATTAATAATATCGACATGATCGCTAAATCCGCAAAGAGAAAAACCGGCGCTAATTCAAGGGCTTCTTCTTGTTTGATCAAAGCGAAGATAACGATCCAGATAAACGATGTCAAAAGACCTATTGAAATGATCTGATACTTTCCAAGACGAGCGATCTCTCCTTTGATTAGATTCAATCTATTCTTCATATAAAGCCTGACCTGTCACTTTAATAAAGATGTCTTCCATTGTTGTTTCACCACTATGAATCGTTTCCAATCCCTTATGGTGCAACAATGATATAAATTTAGGATTATCCGCAATATTGTTCATATCAAAACTTTCAATTTTCAATTGATCATCTTCACGATACTCTACCATCACTTCTTTCTTTCCATATTTTAATTTAAGATCACGAACTTTTGAGATCTCATGCAGTTGACCATTGATGCAAAAAGCTACTTTATCACACAGTTGTTCTACATCATTCATTAGATGCGTTGTTAAAAAGACTGTTCTGTTTTGATCTTTAAACTCTCTGATCATATCTTTGATGATCTTAGCATTTTTAGGATCTAAACCATTAGTTACTTCGTCAAGGAATAAAACTTTCGGATCATTTAATAAAGCTCGAACAAAATTCAATCTTACCTTCATCCCCTTTGAATACTCAGCAACTTTTATATCTTTATATTCCCATAGTCCTACCCTTTTTAACAAAGTTTCAATATCGTTTTTCTTTTGATAGAAAGAAGCAAAATAACGCATGTTCTCAAGACCAGTTAATTTCGAAAAATGAACAGGCATTTCAAAGCCAACTCCAATCTCTTCATAAAATCGACTATCATATGACTTGAGATCTCTATCAAAATATGTGATCGAGCCACGATAATCATTAAGAAGTCTTGTTAATACCTTTTGTGTAGTAGATTTTCCAGCACCAGATGGTCCCAATAGGCCGAATATCTCTCCTTGATCAACAGTGAAAGAAATACCCTTGAGAACATCTTGTTTTTTATTAGTAGGATAAGCATAACGCAAATCCTCGATTATAAATGCAGGTTTCATATTTACTCCTTGATTCCTTTTTCTAAAACATCAAATACTAAATTCAATGTTTGATAAGCTTTTTCAGCTGTAGCATGTTCATCAAGTAATTTATCTATATTACTCAATAATACCTGTAATACCCTGCCAACAAGCTCAATAGGATACTTTTGATTGATCAATTTTTCTTTAAACGCTCTTTCAAGCAATGGTTTAAACGAAGCATTAACATCATATGGGAAATACTTGATCACAACCGCTAATAACTCTTTATCTTGATACATCATCTGATTTGAAAAATGATACAATCTTTTGTCCATGAACATAAAATCCATCGTTTCTTTAGATAACTGTCTTATAACAGTAAAGAAATCAGCTTTTAAGTCGACATTATTCATTCTTTCATTGAAAAACTTTAATTTCTTTTGGATTATGACATCCATCATCGCTAAATAAAGTCCTAACTTATCACCATATTGATAATAAAAAGAACTTTTAGCGATATCTGCCTTTTTTAAGATATCATTCAAAGAAGCATGTTGAAAATCATTAGTCACAAATTCATCTAGAGCAAGATCAAATAACTTTGTATTAGTCAATAATGGGTTGTTCTCTCCAAAATTACTTTTATAGTTAAAGCGACTACTTTCTTTAATCTTATTAGTCATTCTCATCATCGATCTTTGCTTTATTCTTTTTATTCGCTCGTATCTTATTAAACACATAGAGCTTTAAAGCGCCAATCACGATAATGGCTATTACTATTAATACTATTTGCCAAGTTTCCATTACGAACCCTCCTTGTACCACTTAGTACATACTAGATAGTACAAGTATAATCTAAGATAACACCATTGTCAACAAACAATAATTGCGCAATGATCAACAAAAAAAAGCACATCACCTAGGCGATGTGCTTTTGACTTAATTAGTCTAATGTAACAACTGCTTTATTAGCAGCATCAACAGCCGCAACTATTTCCGTCATACGGATTGTTGTACCTGTTAATAGATCAGCATCAGTTGGATAACCTTCAGCTAATTCCAAACCAACTACAGCATCGATTGCTTTGCCAACAGCCCAAGTTTCAAACGCAGCAGCTTGTTCAAACCATTCTTTACCAATCTCTGAAGCGCCCTTCATGTTGTAAGCATCTCCTAATACCTTCTTGCTATCAGAAGTAGCTAGTGTAACAACACCAGTTGCATCAAATTCAACTTTACTTTGAACGACATCAATATTAGCATATAATACTACGCCATCAGCATCTAAAGCCACTAGAGCAGCATTTGTGTTGAATTGAATCTTGCCATCGAAGCTAGCTGATGTGAAAGTATCACTACCAACACTTACGATATTCTTAACTTCTACTAATTTAGCACTAGCATCTTCAAGAGCAGCAACGAAATCTGTTACATGAATTGTTGTGCCTGTAGCTAAATCTGCATCTGCAGGATAACCATCTGCTAATTCAGTATTGATAACTTCATCAAGAGTCTTACCAATCATCCAAGCTTCCATATGATCAACTTGTTCATACCATTCTTTTCCGATTTCTGAAGCACCCTTCATGTTGTATTCTTCTAATAATTGGCCTTTACTTACTTTTAATACTTGATCAACAACAGCACCCGTATTATCGAATGTTGACTTGTTGTTTTGTACTGTATCTAAATGAGCATAAACGATTACGCCATCAGCATCAGTAACTACCCAAGCAAAAGTAGTATTGACAGCAGCTGTTCCTAATTCTTCAGCAGTAGCATCTGTTGCTTCAGCAGTTGTGTAAACACCAACACCTACTTTATAAATCTTATCCTCAACAACAGGATCAGTAGTTGGTTCTTTAGCACAGCCTGATAATAACAACAAAGCTGTAATAATGAGAACTAAAATCTTTTTCATTTTTCCTCCTCGATGGTCTCCATCCATCTGTTACATTATAACCATATTACAAATAAAAGGCAATAATTATTTTATTCACAAGTTAACATTCGTTCACGTACATAATCTTCTATATTTATGATATACTCCCTTTATAAATGAGGCAAATATGAAATATACCGATATAAATGCACAGACGATCAATCGATGGATCGATCAAGGATGGCAATGGGGACAACCTATTGATCATCAAACATATGTTGAAGCGACCAAAGGTAATTGGAGTGTATTGCTAACTCCTACAAAACCGGTACCACAAGATTGGTTCAACAATCTAAAAGGCAAAAGAATATTAGGGTTAGCCTCTGGAGGCGGGCAACAAATGCCCATCTTCTCAGCGCTCAAAGCTAAATGCTCAGTACTTGATTATTCAATCAAACAGATTGAAAGTGAGCACTTAGTGGCCAAGCGTGAAGGTTATCAAATAGATGCTCGCCTTTTCGATATAACTAATCCTTTACCATATGCAGATAATACTTTTGATATGATATTCCATCCTGTGTCCAACTGTTACATAGAAAATGTATTAGCAATCTGGCAAGAATGTCATCGAGTATTAAAACCAAACGGAACACTAATGGCTGGACTTGATAATGGTTTCAATTTCCTCTTTGATGATAATGATGAAACAAAAATCGTACACAGTCTTCCTTTTAATCCATTAAAAAACCCCGATCATATGCAAGCATTAAAAAAAGACGACAGTGGTATCCAATTTTCTCATACCCTTGAAGAACAGATACGATATCAAATCAAAGTTGGTTTTAAGATAATCGATCTTTATGAAGACTATAATGGTGATGGGTTCCTTCATCAACATAGAGTACCAACCTTCTGGGCTACTTTAGCTCAAAAATAATGATCAATGCCCGCTTTTTTCGCTTGTGATATTAATTGTCTTGTAGGTATATGATAGTAATTATCATCTTTGATAAAATTAGATGCACACTGTCTAAAACTAAAACTAACATGCTTATTCAAGCACTGATTTTTTAAATTTAAAACCCAATCATAATTAAGTATTCGACCATTACGATCTGATTCACCACCTACTACGACCAATTCTACATCATCTAAATGATCACTTAAATCAATAGGACCGATCATTGGCTGACAGATGATGTTTTTATGTTTGATCGGTAAACTATTAAGTATCTTTAATCTATGATCAGCATTCTGCTGGTTTTCGACTGAAACACCAACCGTTATATTATCATAACCTTGTCCCCAGTCATTGGGTAAAATCGTTAAAAAACGCTCAATACGCTTGGTTAGAAAAAGAAAATTTAAATCACTCCGCTCCCGCATCATTTGATAACATTCTAAGCGCCATTGATCAGCCTCATTAATTAAAAAATCGGAACTAAAACAAACATATACAATCTTATTCGTTCGCATTAGATATTCATTTTTATCATTTAGCTTTATTGGTTTAGCGAAATCTTTGGTCTTAACAATGATATCAGTGTCAATCTTTTTTCTTTGATCACCTTTATGGATATAGCAATACTTACAGCCTTCACTACAGCGATGACATCCTCGCCATGGATTCCATAACATAATTTACCTCATACATATATATATGTATTATTATACTCTAAACGATTATCTTACTCCAACGATCTTGTTTAAATCTCCATAATGATATTGTATTTCTTGTAATCTGATCGATAAACAAAGCAATCCAAGCACCGATCAAACCAAATCCTAAAGGATATATCAATAACCAAGCCATTATCGGTCTAACAAAGGTAACGCTGATCAACATTAATAAAGCCACAAATTTAACGTCGCCTGCACCACGTAGTGCTCCCACGATTATCACTTGAGGTACTTGGAACAAAATAGTTACAGCTAAGATAATAAGAGGTATCCTACCAGTTTCAATTACAGTTAAATCATTGGTAAAAAGACTTAATAACTCCTTATGAAAGATAACAACCAATGTTGCCATGATAACTGCTACGATTATGCCTAGTTTTTGTGTCACTTTTGAATGGATCTTAGCCATATCTGGTCGCTTTGCACCAAGTGATTGACCAACTAAACTAGTATTGGCAATTTGTAAGCCATCTCCTAAAGCAAAAGATATCTGCATGACATTCATGCATAGTTGATGAGCCGCAAAAGCTACAGTACCTAAAACAGCTATCGATTTTGCATACATAAAAAATCCCATTCGCAAAAACATTTGTTCAGTTAATGAACTTATTGATATTCTCAAGATATCCCTCACATAATTAAACTGTAATCGTAATGATCGATTTATCTTTAAATATAGATAACGATTTTTGTGAGATACAGAATAAACGGCCATTAGAAACGAAACAAAATTACCTAAAGCGGTTGCGATTGCGGCTCCAACTACCTCTAATCGCGGAAAGAAGAAAAGACCATTGATTAATAACGCATTAAATATTAAATTAACTAGATTAGCAACTAAATTAGTAGTCATACTTATCTTAGTATTTCCAGCACCACGTTGTGCCGCAGTTATCGTAAGCCCTGTAGCGTAAAAGAAATTACCAACCATTATGATCCTAAAATAACTGATCCCCGTCATCAAATAATCACTATTTGCTCCAGCAAAAATAAGAAATGATCTTGCGAAAGTGAAAGCTAATAAAGATAATGTGAAACTAACACCAACCGCAATGATAAAAGCATTTCGCAAATAGGCATTAGCTTCTTCCGGCTTTTTCTCACCTTTTCGTCTAGACACCAATACCGTAACACCGATATTTAACGCCAGTATAGGCGCTAGTACGATAAACTTCGGTTGCGTCGCGATTCCTACCGCATTTATAGCTTCTTTACCAAGTGATCCAACCATCATCATATCAACAGCGCTTATCAATGCTATCAATACACTTTCAAGCGCACTTGGCCATGCAATATCAAATGTCTTCTTATATATTTTACGATTACTAGGTATATCACCTATTATCTCACTAGTTTTGATCATACTTTGCCATCTAAATATATTTAGGATCTTGTTCATAATAACCTCACATACATAAAAGAAATTGTACCACTTTTATGATAAGAATGTTACATTTTTTGATTACATTGATGATCAAAAAAGGATGCCTTAGCATCCTATTGATCATCATTTATTTAAAAGGTCTCGATATGATACAAGTTCCATATCATTTTCTGCTAACCATTTCATAAATTTAGGATTGGTAACACCTGCTAAATCCTTTAATCTAATTATCGTATAAGTGGAATTATCAAATACTTCTTGATCAACATAGCCACAATGCGTTCCAATGATACCAACTTCATTATCATGAAGTTTTTCAAGTTCAGTTTTGCCACTAATGATATGTTCTAATACATCTGTCTTTAATTGCATTTCAATTGGAAAAGGTTTGATATTCCATGATTTTCCTCTAACGATATTAAATTGTCTTGTAAGATCATCTCCATAAGGTATCCCATATTTTGCAGCAACTTCTTTATGTGCTCTAGTAAGCGTTAAAGTACTATAAGAATGCCCTTGGAGATACTCCGGCTTTTTACCCGCAAGCTCAATAAATCGCTTAACTTGATTTTCAACTTCGATCAAACATTCTTCATAAACTAAATGATCATTATTATCAGTAAGTTTATCAAGAGCCCGTTGCATTTGAGCATCGTTAAATTTACCATTTTCTTGAACAAGGCTAGGGATAAGTCTCGGATCACTAACTGGATATCCGGCAACGATATTGATATCTTGTCCAAGACAAACTTCAGGATATGCTTTTATTCTCTTTAAAGCATAGATTGCTGTTGGCATATTAGAAAATAAACCAGTACATGTTATTACTCTTTGCTCACAACCATAAATTATGCCATCTGTAATCGCATGTGTGAATCCATAATCATCAGCCTTAACTATTATCTTTTTCATTTTCTTTTATCATTCTCTTTCTTTATATTCCCAATATATAATGGACTATTAATATGTTTAAGATGGTTTTGATACTCGCTTGTATTAAACAATACATCTCTTTGATTGATCAATTCTATTTCATTCTCTATGATCCATTGTTTTACTTCTTCACTACATACAGCTTCAATGTCTTTTACACGATGTACATTACAGGTTGATTCAGCGAGGATATATTCATCTAGATAACCAGGATGGCCACCAACTCGCCAAATCTCGTTATCATTTTCCCATCTAACCGACATAATTTGATGAGCAGGATCATATTCGTGAAATTAAGCTAGATCAAAACGCTTATGTTTATCTGGATGATCTTGTGTTGGCCAGCGACGATAATTCAAATACTGATATCTT